>NZ_JBGBPX010000003.1:181719-374287 GCF_041107475.1 Rhodanobacter sp. FW021-MT20
TCTCTGGCGTTTGTCTGCGCGAACAGGCGTACTGCGTACGCCCCTACGGCAGTTTGATTCCGGGCTTCCTGCCCTCCCGCGAAAACCACGCTTCGTCTGCGACTCCGCGGCGCGCAATGCTATCAGGAACCGGGCGTGCGGCGCTCGTGCAGGTCTTTGCGCGACAGCGCGACCAATGCCCAGATCGCGATGGCGACCGGGATCAATGCCCCGATCAGCGGCAGCAGGATCTCCGGATGCCGGAAGGTCATCGGCAGCAATTGGGTCGCCGCGGCGTAGCCGACGATCAGCAGGCGCAGGCCGCGACGTCTGCGCGCAATCCATACGCTGGCCACCATCAGCACCAGCGCGATCACGCCGAGCACGATGTCCAGCCGCGGCACCGACCATACTTCGGCGAACCCAAGCCGGGTGAGGATCACGGAGGCCAGCACCACCATCAGGAAATAGCTGGCGTAGAACTCCACCTTGCTCCAGCGACCTTGCACGGGCGCCGGCGCATTCACGCGATGCGCTCCACGCCGCCCATGTAGGGCCGCAACGCGTCGGGCACGGTGATCGAGCCATCCGCGTTCTGGTTGTTCTCCATCACCGCGATCAGCGTACGCCCCACTGCAAGACCGGAACCGTTGAGGGTATGCACCAGTTCGGGCTTGCCGGTGTCGGCGTTGCGCACGCGCGCCTGCAGACGACGCGCCTGGAAGTCCTCGCAGTTGGAGCAGCTGGAGATTTCACGGTAGGTCTGCTGGCTGGGCAGCCACACTTCCAAGTCGTAGGTCTTCACCGCAGTGAAGCCCATATCACCGCTGCACAGGAGCATCTTGCGATAGGGCAGGCCGAGCTTCTGCAGCACGGCCTCGGCGTGGCCGACCATCTCTTCCAGTTGCGCATGTGACTGGTCGGCACGGGCGATGTGCACCATCTCGACCTTCTCGAACTGATGCTGCCGGATCATGCCGCGGGTATCGCGGCCGTAGCTGCCGGCCTCCGCGCGGAAGCACAACGAGTGCGCGGTGAAACGCAGCGGCAGTGCGTCGGCTTCCTGGATGGTGTCGCGCACCAGGTTGGTCAGCGAGACTTCGGCGGTAGGAATCAGGTAGCGCTTCGTTTCGCCGACTTCGGTGGCGAACAGGTCATCCTCGAACTTCGGCAACTGGCCGGTACCCTGCATGCTGTCGGCGTTGACGATCACCGGCACGTTGCACTCAAGGTAGCCGTGCTCGCCGGTATGCAAATCGAGCATGAACTGGGCGATCGCACGATGCAGGCGGGCAAGCTGGCCGCGCAGCACGGTGAAGCGTGCGCCGGACAGCTTGGCGCCGGCATCGCCGTCGAGCCAGCCATGACGCTCACCGAGTTCAACGTGGTCTTTCACCTTGAAGTCGAACGTGCGCGGCGTGCCCCAGCGTGCGATCTCGGCGTTGTCGCTTTCGTCCTTGCCGACCGGCACCGATTCGTGCGGGATATTCGGGATACCCAGCGCGATGCCAGCCAGTTTCGCCTGCACCTCGGCCAGCGCCTGCTCGTTGGCTTTCAGCTTGTCGCCGATGCCGGCGACCTCGGCCATCAGCGGCGCCACGTCCTCACCCTTGGACTTGGCCTGGCCGATCGCCTTGGAACGCGTGTTGCGCAGGTTCTGCAGATCCTGCGTCTCCGTCGAGAGCCGTTTGCGCTCGCTTTCCAGCGTTTCGACGGCAGAGACATCGAGGTCGAAACCGCGGGTTTGCTTGAGGCGTTCGGCGGTCTCGGCAAGGCGCGAGCGCAACAGGGCGGGGTCCAGCATGGGTGTGATCCGAATGACGTGCGTAGCCCTTGATTATCGCCGCCCACCCGGTGACCCGCAATGCGGCGCACATCCGGACGAAGCTTACGACTTGTGCCGGGCTTCCCGGCGTGCCGCGCGCAGAGCCTGCAGTTTCTCGCGCAATTTCAGCTCCAGCCCGCGTTCGACCGGTTCATAGAACACCGTGCCATCCAGCGCATCGGGCAGGCATTGCTGATCGAGCGCGACGCCACCTTCGGCATCGTGGTCGTACTGGTAGTTCTTGCCGTAGCCAAGCCCCTTCATCAGCTTGGTCGGTGCATTGCGCAGGTGCATCGGCACCTCCAGCGTGCCGCTTTCGCGCACCGCGGCACGCGCCTGGTTCCAGGCCTTGTAGGCGGCATTGCTCTTGGGCGCAACGGCTAGCCAGATCGCGAGCTGAGCCAGACCCAGTTCGCCTTCCGGGCTGCCCAGGCGCTCGTAGGTATCCCAGGCATCCAGTGCCATGCGCCATGCACGCGGCTCGGCCAGGCCAATGTCTTCCACGGCCATGCGGGTCATGCGCCGGGCCAGATAGGCCGGATCGCAGCCGCCATCGAGCATGCGTGCCAGCCAGTACACCGCGGCATCCGGATCGGACGAGCGCACCGACTTGTGCAGCGCCGAGATCTGGTCGTAGAACTGCTCGCCGCCCTTGTCGAAACGACGCGTGCGATCGGCCAGCACCTGCTCCAGGGTGGCCTCGTCGATACGGCCATCTTCGGCCAGTTCCGCTGCAATCTCCAGCAGGGTCAGGCCACGACGCACATCACCGTCAGCCGCCTGGGCAATGGACTCGAGCGACGCGTCGTCGATCTGCAACTGTTGTTCGCCAAGGCCCCGCTCGCCGTCATCCAGCGCCCGGCGCAGGGCAGCGATGATGTCCCCGGACGAGAGCGCTTCCAGCACATGCACGCGGCAGCGCGAGAGCAACGCCGAATTGAGTTCGAACGAGGGGTTCTCGGTGGTGGCGCCGACGAACAGGATCACGCCTTTTTCGATGTGCGGCAGGAAGGCATCCTGCTGCGCCTTGTTGAAGCGATGCACTTCGTCGACGAACAGCACGGTGCGCCGGCCGCGCGCGAAGTTGGCCTCGGCCTCGGCCAGTGCCTTGCGCACATCGGGCAAGCCGGACATCACGGCCGAGATCGCGCGGAAATCCGCGTCGGCATAGCGCGCCATCAGCAGGGCCAGGGTGGTCTTGCCGCAACCGGGCGGCCCCCACAGCACCATCGAATGCACGCGACCGGCTTCAAGCGCCCGGCGCAGCGGCTTGCCCTCCCCCACCAGGCGGCGCTGGCCGACGATCTCGTCGAGATCGCGCGGGCGCATGCGTTCGGCCAGCGGCTTGAGCGACTCGGGCTCATTGCCGGCGAAAAGGTCGGGGGAAGACGATGACGGGAAGGACATGGGCGGCATGATAACGCGCCGATCGCGCGCGGCTCAGTCGGGAATCCGCACCGTTTTCACCAGGTACTGGCGATAGAGGCTGTAACCCAGCCCGCAGGCGCCGGTCAGGGCGGCGGGAATCAGCAGGCTGCGTTCCTGCATCAGGCGGAACAGCAGCGCACCCGCCGCGCTGCCGAGCATGAAGGTGGTCGCCACCAGCACGCACAGGCGCAGGCGCAACATGTCCACGGGCAGGCGGCGCAGCATCTGCCCCAGGTAGATGCCCATGTCGGTGAAGATGCCGGTCACGTGCGTGGTGCGGAACACCATGCCGCTGTAGGTGCTGACCATGCCGTTCTGCAGGCCGACCGCGATCGACGCCAAGTACAGGCCGATCGAACTGTTCGCATCCAGCAGCGGCACGGCGGCGAACAGCAGCAGCGATTCCAGCGTCAGCGCCACGCCGTAGCGGCGCCCCAGTTTCAGCGTGCTCTGCTGCACGATGAAGCCGCTGAGCGCGGCGCCAAGCACGAACGAGGCGATCGTCAGCGCCCAGTGCCATGCTTCGCCGCCGTTGCCGGTGCCCAGCGAGATGCCGAGCAGGCTGGTGTTGCCCGTCATGTTGCTGATCGACTGGTGCCGGAAACCCAGGTAACCGGCGGCATTGACCATACCGGCGATGAAGGCGAGCACACCGCCGCCGAACCATGCCCAGCGCGGCAACTGGCGCAGCACGGGCATCGGTGGTCAGTCCTTCAACGGCTGAGTGCTGATCACCGGCAGGTCACCGATCACGTCGGCGCCCTTGGGCGGCGTGAAGTTGAATGTCTGCGGGGGAATCGCCACGTTGCGCTTCCAGTTCGAGAAACGGATGTTGGTGGTCGAGCCGAGCTGGTCGCGGAATGTCATGCGGGCCAAACCGTTGGCGTCGAAGCCGAGGTCCGCATAGTCGAACTGCGGATTGGCCGCGGTGGACGTGAGCCGCAGCCAGACCAGGCCGTCGTGCTCGCCCTTTTCGACCACCTTGAAGTTCTTGTCCAGTTGCGAGACGTCGGTGAGCACGGTCAGCGGACTGTGCGCTTCCTCGGTACTCTGCTTGCGCACGGTGACCTGCTCCAGCGACGGGTCGTACATCCATACCCGGCTGCCGTCGGCCACGATGGTCTGCTTGTACGGCGTGAGCGTATCCCAGCGGAATTCGCGCGGCGCCTCCAATGCCAGCGTGCCGGAACTGGTTTGCCCAGGCTGGCCGTCGACGTTGGTGAGCGTCTGGGTGAACTGGCCGGTGAGCGAGTGCAGGTCGTGCGCAAAAGCATCCAGTCGCGCACGAGCGGGACCGGAAGCGGCCTGGGCCCCGGCGCTCAGCGACAGCACCAGCGCGGCGGTAACGGCGAGCATGAAGCGTTTCATCGGATTCCCTGCTGACGGCAATGACGTTGAATTGTGGCCAGTCATCGCTTAACGGACCTGTAGGAGCCGGCTGGCGGGCGATGCTCTTCTCGAAAACTTGTAAAAGCATCGCCCGCCAGCGGGCTCCTACGGAATTGCTGGGAACAACGGGCGTCTATCGGTGTTTCATCAATTTTTCGGTGGTGGTGGCGCCAGCACCTCGCGGTTGCCATTGTGCTGCGGAGCGCTGACCACACCATCCTGCTCCATCTGCTCGACCAGCCGCGCGGCGCGGTTGTAGCCGATGCGCAAATGGCGCTGCACGCCGGAGATCGAGGCGCGGCGCGTCTGCGTGACGACGGCCACGGCCTTGTCGTACAACTGGGCATCGGCATCGCCGCCCTCCTCGCCGTCTTGCGGCAGGCCGGAATCGTTGATGAACTTGCCGTCGGACGTGGCCTGCACTTCTTCCAGCACGCCTTCGACGTACTGCGGCTCGCCCTGGGCCTTCAGCCAGTTCACCACGCCATGCACCTCGTGGTCGTCGACGAAAGCACCATGCACGCGCTCGGGCGTGGCAGTGCCCGGCGGCAGGTAGAGCATGTCGCCGTGGCCAAGCAATGCTTCGGCGCCGGATTGATCGAGAATCGTGCGCGAGTCAATCTTGGACGACACCTGGAACGCGATGCGGGTGGGGATGTTGGCCTTGATCAGGCCGGTGATCACATCCACCGACGGGCGCTGGGTGGCCAGGATCAGGTGCACGCCGGCAGCACGCGCCTTCTGCGCCAGGCGGGCGATCAGCTCCTCGACCTTCTTGCCGACGATCATCATCATGTCGGCGAACTCGTCGATGATGACCACGATGTTCGGCAGCGGCTCCAGCGGCTCGGCCGCCAGGTTGGGCATTTCGGGATTGGGCCGGAACAGCGGGTCCAGCAGCGGCTGGCCGGCGTTCTCGGCCTCTTTCACCTTCTTGTTGAAACCGCCCAGGTTGCGTACGCCCACTGCGGCCATCAGCTTGTAGCGGCGCTCCATCTCGGCCACGCACCAGCGCAGCGCGTTGGCGGCTTCCTTCATGTCGGTGACCACCGGTGCCAGCAGATGCGGAATGCCCTCGTAGACCGAGAGCTCCAGCATCTTCGGGTCAATCATGATCAGCCGCACATCCTTGTAGCTGGCTTTGTACAGCAGGCTCAACACCATCGCGTTCACCGCGACGGACTTGCCCGAACCGGTGGTGCCGGCCACCAGCAGGTGCGGCATCTTGGCCAGGTCCACCACCACGGGTTTTCCGCCGATGTCCTTGCCCAGTGCCAGCGCCAGCGGCGACTTGATCTGGTCGTACTTGTCCGAACGCAGGATCTCGGACAGGTAGACGATCTGCTTGCGGGTATTGGGAATTTCCAGGCCGATCACGTTCTTGCCCGGAATCACGTCGACCACGCGCACGCTGACCACCGACAGGCCACGCGCAATGTCCTTGTCCAGGCTGGACACCTGCGAGCCGCGAATGCCCGGCGCGGGCTCCAGCTCGAAACGGGTGATCACCGGGCCGGGGTACACGCCGACCACCTTGGCCTCGATGCGGAAATCCTTCAACTTCAGCTCGACCTGGCGCGACAGCACTTCCAGCGTTTCTTCCGAATAACCCGGCCCCTGATCCGGCGCCTCGTCAAGCAGCGACAGCGGCGGCAGCTCGCCGGGCTGCGAGGCGCCGCTGAACAACGGGATCTGCGTTTCCAGCCTGGCGCGCTCGCTCTTCGCCACCGGCGCGGGCGGCGTTTCGATACGCACCGGCTCGCGCTTGGCCTGCTTCACCGCGTCGACCTTCTTGACCACCTCGCGCTCGGCGCGGGCCTGGCGCGCCGCCAGCTGGTCCGGCATCCGGCGCAGCTTGCCACCGGCCCAGGCCAATGCGCGCACCACGCCCTGCCCGGTCCAGTCCATCACCCGGAACCATGACAACCCGGTGGCCAGCGTCACCGCAATCAGGAATATCGCCAGCAACAGCAACGGTGCGCCTTCGTTGCCGAAGGCACGGCCCATGCCGTAGCTCACCGCATGGCCGACTACGCCACCGGCGCCCTCGGGCAACATGTTGCTGGCGGGGAAATTGAGCGTACACAACGCCGGCGCGGTAACGAAGAAGAACACCGAGCCGACCAGCCGCAACGAGGATTCCCACGGTTGGGCATTGCGCTCGCCATGGTGGCGCAGCACCTGCACGCCCAGGAACAGCAGCAGCAACGGGAAACAGTACGCCACGCCGCCGAACAGGTAGCGCAGCAAGTCCGCGATGTAAGCGCCCACGGTGCCGCAGAGGTTGTGCACATGCCCGGCGGACCCGGCATGCGACCACCCCGGGTCGCGCGCGTCGTAGCTGGCCACGCAGACCAGCAGGAACAGCGCCAGCGGCAGCAGCACCAGCGCGCCGGCCTCGCGAAGACGGCGCTTGAGCTCTTCGCTCAAGCCGGCCTTTTCCTTTTCTTTCTTTGCGTTTGCGCTACGCGGCACCGTGATGACTTTCCTCTGGGATACGGGACGATTAAACCATGCCCGGCAAGACCGTACGCACTCCCCGAACGCCGCCGGCACGGATTCCCGCGCTCCGCGGCCGGGAACCATGGCAGGCACCGGATATCCGGCCGCCGCCCGAATCGCGGCGGAAACGGCCAGGAACAAGGCCGCCGGCGCCGCCCCGGCGGCAACGGCCATGGCACATCCTGACAGCATCCACCCATTGCGCCTTGAATCAGCCGCCGGACTTCCCCATTCTTGCGGGTTCCAGCCTTACCCGCATGCCCCGGCGCAAGCTTGCACGGCATCGGGGAATTGGCCATTCATGCTGCCTGCACACCCGAGGATCCTGTCCAATGAGCGTCACCTCCAAACACAGCCGCCTGCTGATTCTCGGCTCCGGCCCCGCCGGCTACACCGCCGCGGTGTATGCCGCCCGGGCCAACCTGAAGCCGACGCTGGTCACCGGTCTGCAGCAGGGTGGCCAGTTGATGACCACCACCGACGTGGACAACTGGCCGGGTGACGTGGAGGGCCTGCAAGGTCCCGCGCTGATGCAGCGCATGGCCGAGCATGCCGAGCGCTTCAACACCGAGATGATCTTCGACCACATCCACACGGCGGACCTGAAGCAGCGCCCGTTCCGGCTCAAGGGCGATTCCGGCGAATACACCGCCGACGCGCTGATCATCACCACCGGCGCCACCGCGAAGTACCTGGGCATCGCCAGCGAGGAGAAGTTCAAGGGCAAGGGCGTCTCGGCCTGCGCCACTTGCGACGGCTTCTTCTTCCGCGAGCAGGACGTGGTGGTGATCGGCGGCGGCAACACCGCGGTCGAGGAAGCGCTGTACCTGGCCAACATCTGCCGCAAGGTCTACCTGGTGCATCGCCGCGACAAGCTGCGTGCCGAAAAGATCATGCAGGACAAGCTGTTCGAGAAAGCCGCCGCCGGCAAGATCGAGCTGGTCTGGAACCACACCATCGACGAGGTGCTGGGCGACGACAGCGGCGTCACCGGCGTGCGCGTGAAGGACGTCAACTCCGACGCCACCCGCGAGATCGAAGCCACCGGCTTCTTCGTGGCGATCGGCCATACGCCGAACACGGGCATTTTCGAAGGTCAGCTCGACATGCACGATGGCTACATCAAGATCCACAGCGGCCAGCAAGGCATGGCCACGATGACCTCGGTGCCCGGCGTGTTCGCCGCCGGCGACGTGGCCGACCACGTCTACCGCCAGGCGATCACCTCGGCCGGCTTCGGCTGCATGGCTGCGCTGGATGCCGAACGCTGGCTGGACCAACAGACCCCGGCCTGAACCACCCGGTGATGGCGGGCGCGGCCCGCCATCACCCACGCCGCGTCATCCGGCGTTGCACGCCGCCGTCGTACCATGCCCGGACAGCCCGGCCCTGCGACCTCGGTCGACATCCGGGCCTGATTCCTCGCCAGCCAGGGACTCGACGCGATGCATGCCAAATGGCTTTTTATCGGCAGCCAGTTCACCCGCCGGATGTGGTTCCGCGCCACGCTCTACGGCGTCTTCGGCGTGGCCTCGGCGCTACTCGGCGCGCTGCTGCGGCCGTGGCTGCCGGAGGGCCTTGCCACCCGCATCGGCGCCGACGCCGTCGGCAACATCCTGGGCATCCTGGCGTCCAGCATGCTGGCCGTCACCACCTTCTCGCTATCGACGATGGTCACGTCGTACGTCGCTGCCGGCAGCAGCGCCACGCCGCGCGCGTCCAAATTGCTGATCGAGGATTCGGCGGCACAAGGCGCCCTGGCCAGTTTCATCGGCGCTTTCCTGTTCAGCATCGTCGGACTGATCGCCCTGAGCGCCGGCATCTACGGCGACAGCGGTCGCCTGGTGCTGTTCGCCGCCACCGTCGTGCTGATCGTGGTCATCGTGATCACCCTGCTGCGCTGGATCGACCAGCTTTCGCGGCTGGGCCGCGTGGGCGAAACCATCAATCGCGTCGAACGCGCCACGCGCGAAGCGATGCAGCAACACCTGCGCGATCCATGGCTGGGCGGCACGCCGTGCAAGGCCGTTCCCGCAGGCACGCATGCCGTGGAAAGCGACCGCATCGGTTACGTGCAATACATCGACACCGGCCTGCTGCAGGCCATCGCCGAAGAGCAGTCGCTGGAACTGTGGGTCAACGCGCCCGCCGGAACCTATGCCGCCCCGGGACGCGCCGTCGTCCATGCCTCGCGCAAGGTCGACGACGAGCTGCGCAAGCGCCTGGCCGATGCCTTCGTGATCGGCGACGGGCGCGACTTCCGCCAGGATCCACGCTTCGGTTTCGTGGTGCTCACCGAAATCGCGCAACGCGCGCTATCGCCCGCCGTCAATGATCCCGGCACCGCGATCGACGTGCTCGGTACGGTCACCCGCCTGTTGTGCCAATGGGCGCGCCAGGCCGAAAACGGTGACACCCCGTCGACACGCCACGGGCGCATCCATGTGCCGCCGCTTGCCGTGGGCGACTGCTTCGATGACGTGTTCGCGCCCTTGTCGCGCGATGCGGGCGGCATGTTGGAAGTCGGCATTCGCCTGCGCAAATCACTGGCCACGCTTGGCGGCCTCGGCTTCGCCCCGTTCGAATCACCGGTGCGGCAGCATGCCTCGCGCGCGCTGGAACTGGCCGCAAAGGCTTTGCCGTTGGAACGGGATCGGCGCGAACTCGAGGCCATTCCCGTCGGTGCGGCGACCGGCAAAGACTGATCGCGCATGACGCTCACCACACGCTTCCACGCCCATGTCGCCGACATGCCGCAGGCCGACTGGGACGCGCTTCGGCCGGACGACAATCCGTTCGTCTCGCACGCGTTCCTGCACGCACTGGAACGCGACGGCTGCGTGCGCCCCGAATGGGGCTGGCAGGCCCATCACCTCGGGCTGTACGAACGCGACCGCCTGGTGGCCGCCGCGCCGCTGTACCTGAAAGGCAATTCGCACGGCGAGTTCGTGTTCGACTGGAGCTGGGCCAGCGCGTGGGAACGCGCCGGCGGCCAGTACTATCCCAAGCTGCTCTGCGGCGTGCCGTATTCGCCCGTACCCGGTCCGCGCCTGCTGGCCGGCAACAATGCACTGCAGGCACCGATCCTGCAACGTGCACTGGTCGAGGCTATGCGTGAGGAAGCCGAGCAGCGCGGCCTGTCGTCGGTCCACGCCAATTTCCTCACCGAGCGCGAAGCGACCGCTTTCGACATGGACTGGCTCGCACGCACCGATGTGCAGTTCCATTGGCACAACCGCGGCTGGCGCGACTTCGAGGATTTCCTTGCCACGCTCAACCACAAGAAGCGCAAGAACATCCATCACGAACGCGCCCGCGTCGCCAGCAGCGGCCTGGACATCGAATGGCGCGCCGGCCGTGAATTGCGGCTGGACGAATGGCGCCAGATCCATGCGCTGTACCAGGCCACCTTCGATGCCCGGGGCAACCACGCCGCATTGACCACCGCTTTCTTCAGCCGTCTCGGCGAGCTGGGCGATACCGTGCAACTCGCCCTGGCGCGCAACGGTGACGAAATCGTGGCGATGGCGTTGTTCCTGCACAGCGACAACGTTCTGTACGGCCGCTACTGGGGCGCCACCATCGACGTGCCCGGCCTGCATTTCGAACTGTGCTACTACCGCGGCATCGAATACGCCATCGCGCACAAGCTGCAGCGTTTCGAACCCGGTGCGCAGGGCGAGCACAAGCTGGCACGCGGCTTCCTGCCGGCCACGACGCACTCCCGCCACTACCTGGTGCACGAGGGTTTCCGCGAGGCTGTGCAGAAAGCGCTTGAACACGAATCCGCGGACATGGCCGCCTACACCGAAACCTTGCTCACGCACACGCCATACGCCAAGCGCTGACGTGGCATCATGCAGCGGTCTTCATGCGAGAAGGCCCCAGCTACCGATAAGGATGCACATGCCGCACACCCACGACACGTTTGCCGCCGACGCTTCCGCGCGCGACCTTGCCGCCTTGCAGGGCACATGGGAACAAGTCGATTTCGAGGAAAACGGGGTAGCCAATCCGCCCGACATCCATGGCGCGCCCGGGGCCATCACCGTGATCCGTGGCCAGCACTTCGAGGTGCGCACCATCGAGGGCGGGTTGTTGCTGGAAGGCAGCTTCGAGATCGATGCCTCGGCAACCCCCAAGGCCATCACCTGGACGGACTCGATGGGATCGGATGCAGGCAAGCCTCTTCCCGCCATCTACACGCTCGATGGCGACCGTTTTGTGTTCATCGCCTCCGATGAAGGCATGCCGCGCCCCCAGGTGTTCCGCACCACGCAAGGACAAACCATGCGCAGCTTCGTCCGCAAGTAAGCAAAACCGTTCACGTCGATCATGATCCACCTGCCCTTGCTTGAAGACGACGCACCGGACCGCTTTCCCGATCCGGCGCGCGCCCTGTCTGAACCGAACGGCCTGCTCGCCTTCGGCGGCGATCTCTCGCCGCAGCGCCTGCTGGAGGCTTATGCGCGGGGGATCTTTCCGTGGTACGGCGAAGGCCAGCCGATCCTGTGGTGGTCGCCCGATCCGCGTTGCGTGTTCGATACCGGCGAGATGAAACCGAACCGCAGCCTGCGCCGACTGCTGGCGCGCACGTCCTGGCACGTCAGCGTGGACCGCGCGTTCCGTGAAGTGATCGAAGCCTGCGCCGAACCACGTCAAGACGAACCCGGTACCTGGATCACTCCCGCGATGATGGATGCCTACACCGCCCTGCACGCCCAGGGCCACGCACACAGCGTCGAAGTATGGGATGGCGGCCACCTGGTCGGTGGCATCTACGGCGTGGCGGTCGGCCGATTGTTCTGCGGCGAATCGATGTTCAGTCGCCAAAGCGGCGGCTCGAAAGTCGCGCTGATGGCGCTGGCTGCACGATTGCGCGAGTGGGGCTTCCCGCTGCTCGATGCGCAGGTGGTCAACCCGCACCTGCTGTCACTCGGTGCACGGGAGATTCCGCGCATCGACTTCCTTGCCCGGGTACGCGAATTGGTGGCGCTCCCGCTCGTCGAAGGCAGCTGGAGCGATGGCGCCGCCCGACCCGCACAGGATCTGCTGTCAGGAACCTGACGGCGCGCCGGACTCGGCATGCGCCAGCAGCTTCAGTTCGTCGAGATGGTCCAGGAACAACGCGACCAGGTGCGGATCGAGTTGGGAGCCGGCCACCTGACGCAGGTACGCAATCACTTCGTCCTGCGGCCATGCCGGCTTGTACACGCGCGGATGGCTCAGTGCATCCCACACGTCCACCACGCTGAACACGCGCGCCGCCAACGGGATCGCCTCGCCACGCAAGCCCTGCGGATAACCGGCGCCATCCCAGCGTTCGTGGTGGCTGTATGGCACGTCGGAGGCGGCACGCAGGAAGCCCACTTTCTGCAGCATGTCGTGCCCGATCTTCGGATGCGTGCGCATCAACGTGGTTTCCGCCTCGTCGAGCTTGCCCGGCTTGATCAGGATGGCATCGGGCAACGCCAGCTTGCCGATGTCGTGCAGCAACGCGCCGAAGCGCAGGTTGCGCAAGGCTTCATCCTTCATGCCGGCCAGTCGTCCCAGCCCCACCGACATGCGGGTCACGCGGTCGGAATGGTCGCTGGTTTCCTTGTGCCGCGCATCCATCGCCTCCACCAGCACGCGCAATGATTGCTCGTTGCCGGCCACCAGCTCGGCATTGGCGACGGCGAGCCGACGCACGGCATGCCCGACCATCGCGTACAGCAGCACGCCCGAGCCAAGCACGAACAACCAGCCCTTGAGACTTTGCAACCAGGTGAGCCGCTGCGGGTCATGCACCATCCACTCAAGCGCCCGATCGGAAAACCAGATCCAGACGACGGCGATGACCACGTAGATGGACGCGGTGCGAAATTGCGGACTGGTCGTCAACGTCATGCCCCCTTACATGCGCATCCACGCAAAGCCGACATCCTGCCATCGCCCCAGGCCCGCTGGTGTGCCGTTGTTCGCGCTTCAGTCCGCGCGGGCCACATACTTCCGGGCTACGTACTCGTCCAGTATGCCCACAAATTCACGGGCAATGTTATCCCCGCGCAGGGTCATCGCCTTTTCGCCGTCGATGAACACCGGGGCCGCCGGCGCCTCGCCATTGCCGGGCAGCGAAATGCCGATATTGGCGTGCTTGGATTCGCCCGGCCCGTTGACGATGCAGCCCATCACCGCCAGGGTGAGGTTTTCCACGCCGTCGTACTTCACCCGCCACAACGGCATCTGTTCGCGCACGTGCTCCTGCACCACCTTGGCCAGTTCCTGGAAGAACTCGCTGGTGGTACGGCCGCAACCCGGACAGGCGGTGACCAGCGGCGTGAACGAGCGCAGTCCCATGGTCTGCAACAGCTCCTGCGCCACGATCACCTCGCCGGTGCGCGAGGCACCCGGTTCCGGCGTAAGCGAGATGCGGATGGTATCGCCGATGCCTTCCTGCAACAGCACCGCCAGCGCCGCACTGGACGCGGTAATGCCCTTCGAGCCCATGCCGGCCTCGGTCAGGCCCAGGTGCAACGCGTAATCGCAGCGCGTGGAAATGTCGCGGTACACCGCGATCAGCTCCTGCACACCGGAGACCTTGCACGACAGGATGATGCGATCGCGCGGCAGGCCAAGTTCCTCGGCCCGCGTGGCCGAATCCAGCGCCGAACGGATCAGCGCCTCGCGCGCCACGTGGGAGGCGTCCCACGGCTCGGCGCGAGTGGCGTTCTCGTCCATCAGACGGGCCACCATCGACTGGTCCAGCGAACCCCAGTTGGCGCCAATGCGTACCGGCTTGCCGTACTGGATCGCCTTTTCGATGATCGAGGCAAACTGGCTTTCGTGCTTCTTGCCGAAACCGACGTTGCCCGGATTGATGCGGTATTTCGCCAGCGCCTCGGCGCAGGCCGGCTCGCGTTCCAGCAACTGGTGGCCGTTGTAGTGGAAGTCACCGATGATCGGCACCTCCACGCCCATCATCGCCAAGCGATCGCGGATGTGCGGCACCGCGGCCGCGGCCGCCGGCGTGTTCACCGTGATGCGCACCAGCTCGGAACCGGCACGGGCCAGCTCGGCGATCTGTTTCGCCGTGCTTGCCGGGTCCTCGGTGTCGGTGTTGGTCATCGACTGCACCACGATGGGCGCGCCACCACCCACTTTCACCTTGCCGATCTGCACGCCCACGCTGGGACGACGGGCCGCCGGCTCGGCCGGACGCGGTTGCTGGGGGGGAAATTCGTTCATGGATCAGTCGACTGGGAATGTTGGGGTGCCACTTGGTGTGGCGATGCTTACAAGGATACTCGATTGAATATGTTTGATTGTTTTCGGGAGGTGCTTGCGCATCGGTTGCTCGCCTGCGGCGGGCTTTTGCTCGTTCTGACGTGGTCGATAGGTGGCTCGCCTGAGGCGGGCTTTCGCTCGTTCTGACGTGATCGATGGGTGGCTCGCCTGCGGCGGGCTTTCGCTCGCATTGGCGTGGTCGATGGCTGGCTCGCTTGCAGCGGGCTTTCGAGCGCCTGCCGGCGCCCGAGTTACCTCTCTTTGCTGGCCCAAAGAGACGTAACCCAGAGAAATGGCCTGATGGGACCCGCCGACCCTACAAGCCTGATCGGTCGAGGTGTTTGGAACCTGCGTGACACTTCCTGTTACACGCACGGCCACGCCGCGCCGTCACCGAAAACTGAGGGGTAGGAAGAGCGGACGCGTGTGGTCGAACTTGGCGCTGTGGTGTGCGGTTTTCATCCCCTTCGAGAAGCGGCGCGCGGCGGAGGATCAGGCCCGCAGGGTGGTCGGCATGGATGCCGGCCAGTTCGACGCCAGGGCAGGCGACGGCATGGATGCCGGAGTTGAGGCAACGCAGGACGCAGTTGCCCGATGCCCTGTCGGCGAACCCCCGTAGCCGGGCGCGGACCCGCCGGCTCGCAGAGCCGGTGGGCGCGAACGCAGGGGGCCCCTCTTTTGGTTCCGTTTTCTCGGGCGAGCGAGAAAATGAACCCGGCCGCCGGCAGGCGGACGGAACCCCCGACATCGAAGATGGCGGCACGCTAGCGGTACATCTCCGTCAAGGCAATAGAACGAAAGCTGGAAGCACTTCCAATGGACGAACACCTGGTCATCCAGTATCTCGGTCGCGCCTTTCGCAAGCGCCGCTAACGCAACCTGAACACCCCGCACTCAATGCCGGAGCGCAGCCTGCAACAATCGCCGCTGCAGGCGCTCGCCGAGGGTCGCCGGCGCCTGCAACCCCATCCGTAGCAGGGCTTCATCTTCCCCGGCAGCAGGTTCTCGCCGCTGCAGCACGGCACGCAGCAAACGGTAGCGTCCGCGCCATGTGGCGCCCTCGGCTTGCAGCCACTTCAACGCGGGCAGCAGGCGCTGCTCCACTTCGTCGAAATCGCTGCCGAAGGGGAATGTGGGCAACAGTCCCTGCTCGCGCCATGGCGCCAATGTTTCGCGCAGGTGTTCGGGCGTGTGCTGGCGCCAGGCGTCGGGGATGTGGAAGTCCAGCGAGAGTTTGCCGTGCGCCTTGGCTTCGGCGGCCAGTGCATCGAGGAAGCGGGCATCGGTGATCGACAGCATCGCTTCGATGCACTCGCTGTCGCTCTTGCCGCGCAGATCGGCTACACCGTATTCGGTGACCACCAGGTCGCGCAGATGGCGCGGAATGGTGGTCTGGCCGTAGTTCCAGCGGATATTGGTTTGCACGCCGGCGCTGCCTTGCCGGGTGGCGCGCAGCAGCAGCACCGAACGCCCGTTAGGCAATTCGTGCGCCATCGCCACGAAGTTGTACTGGCCGCCCACGCCGCTGACCACGTGGCCATCTTCCAGCGTGTCGGACACGGCCGCGCCGAGCAGCGTCGCCATCATGCAGGTGTTGAAGAAACGCGCGCCGCGACGCTGCAGCGACGCCAGCGCCTGGTGATCGCCGTAAAGCTGGTTGACGTTGGAAACACGGCACATGTCGATGGCGTCGGGATCGGCCGCCTCGGTCGCAGCCAGCCAGTCGTACAGCTCGCGCGTGCCCAGGAAAAATGCGCCACGCAGGTAATGTCCACCCGGCACGTCAGCGGGCAGGCGGCCGGCCGCCGAGGCGCGTTCCAGTGCCATGTTGTCCCAGCTGCGCCGCTTGAGGATGCCGGCACGCTGCAGGTGCATGAAGCCGTCCATCACCATCTCGCTGGCGCCGTACAGCCCGCTTTCGAACGCATCCAGTCCGCCGTAATGCGCGGCTGCGGCATGCGTGGTCTGACCGGAATCCAGCGCCTGCAACGCCGCACGCCATGACCGGTTGTCCTGATGGCGCAGCAGCAAGGCCTTGACCAGTGCATCGGACAGCGCGCCGATGCCGATCTGCAGGCAGCCGCCGTCCTTCACCAGCGCACTGGCATGCAGGCCCAGCGCGTATTCGACCGTGTCCACCGGCTGGCGCGGCAACGCGAACAGCGGCGGCGACGCGGCGGGCGCCAACTCGATGTCGAAGAAGTCTTCCGCCACCTCGGCGTTGCCGCTCAGGTAGGGCAACTGTGGATGCACCACCGCCACGCACAACGGACGCGGCTTGCCGGCGGCCTTCAGCCGATCGAGGAAATCCAGCGTGAGATCGGGATTGCACGACAGGCTGTAGCGCACGCCCGCCGGTGTCTCGCGCCGCGCCACCAGTTGCACCAGCAGGTTGATGTCCTGCACCACCAGGTCGCGCGCCACGTGCGTGTAGTTCTGGCTGATATAGCTGCGCTGCGCACTGCCCGAATGCAGCATCGCGCCGGACTGCAGGTAGAACTCGTGCACGGCCACGTTCGGCGGCAGCGTGCCGCGGGCCTGGTCCAGCGCATACTGCGGATCTTCGCAGTCCGCGCCGAAATGCCGGTCTAGAAACGGCTGCAGGAAGCGCGCTTCCAGGCCCGGTTTCGGCTGCGGGCGGGTCAACGACAACGCGGTGTACAGCGTCATCGACCGCCAGGTGTCCGCATGCACCCTCCGGTACAGCGCATTGAGCAGCCCGTGCGGCTTGCCCAGTCCCAGCGGCGCGGCCACACGCAGGTCCGCGCCCACGCGTTCGACGATCAGGCGGGCACAGGCATCGGTATCGGCAAGTCGTTGATCCGGTGACATGGCCCGATCATGCCAGAACCCTTGTGATGGCGAACGCGCCACGCGTTCACGCTGGTGTCGTGGTTGCGACGCGGCGCACACCACGGAGGAACCTCTGAACCACCCTGATGGCGGCCTCGAAACCCGGCCCAAGCCGGGCAGGAGCGCACCCCGTGCGCGATTGGCCTTTCGCGATACCTCGCCAAAAGCGTTCGCGCACAGGTTGCGCTCCTGCACAAGGAGGTTGTTCGAGGTGCCCTTGTTGTCCACCACAACGTGCACGATTCCTGCACATGAGCCTCGCCATGCATGGCCTACACTTCGCTGCATGCCACCTTCCCCGCTTACCGCATCCTCGCCTTACCGTCTGCTGGCCGAGCAGGCGCTCAGCCGCGCCGCCGGGGCGCCGCTGCTGGGTGGCAATGCGGTGGAGTTGCTGATCGATGCCGAGGCCAACTACACGGCGTGGCTGCAGGCGATCAAACAGGCGCGGCACAGCGTGCTGCTGGAGAACTACATCATCCGCGACGATGACGTCGGCCGTCGTTTCCGTGATGCGCTGGTCGACCGCGCCCGCGACGGCGTGCTGGTGGCCGTGATCTGCGACTGGATGGGCTGCCTGGGTCAGTCACGTGCCGCATTCTGGAAACCGCTGCGCGATGCCGGCGGCGAGGTGCGCGTGTTCAATCCGCCACAACTGGGCCAGTCGTTCGGCTGGATCAGTCGCGATCATCGCAAGACGCTGGTGGTGGATGGACAGCACGGTTTCCTGTCCGGCGTATGCATCAGTGCGCAATGGCTGGGCGATGCCGACCGTGGCGTGCCGCCCTGGCGCGATACCGGCGTGGCGCTGCAAGGCCCGGCGGTGGGCGAACTGGCCGCGGCGTTTGCCGACAGCTGGCGCCAAGTCGGGCCGCCGCTGCCCGAGCTTGCGCAGGAACAATCCGTGCCGGCCATTGCCGGCGACATCGCGCTGCGCGTGATCGCCACCCATCCGTCCACCGCCGGCATGTACCGGCTCGACCAGCTGATTGCCGCGATGGCGCGCCGCACGCTATGGCTTACCGACGCCTACTTCGTCGGCATGGCGCCCTACGTGCAGGCGCTGGTTTCCGCCGCGCGCGACGGCGTGGACGTGCGCCTGCTGGTGCCTGGCAGCAGCGACATTCCCGCCGTGGGCAGCCTGTCCCGTTCCGGCTATCGCCCGCTGCTGAAGGCGGGCATCCGCGTATTCGAATGGAACGGCTCGATGCTGCACGCCAAGACCGCCGTGGCCGATGGCCAATGGGCGCGGGTCGGCTCGTCCAATCTCAACATCGCCAGTTGGCTGGGCAATCGCGAAATCGACGTGGCCGTGGAAGATGCCGGCTTCGCCAGCCAGCTCGCCACGCAGTACGAACGCGACCTGGAGAACGCCACCGAAATCGTGCTGGCGCCGCGCCGCCGGCGGCGCGGCGAAAAGGTGCAGAGCAGCGAGGCCCGGCCGCCGCATCCGCGCAAGGGCGGAGGCAGCTCCGGCCGCACCGCTGCCGGTGCGCTGCGCATTGCCAACACCGTCGGTGCCGCGCTCAGCGATCACCGCGTGCTGGGTGACACCGCCACCGGCCCACTGCTCGGCGGGGCTGCGTTGCTGCTCGTGCTGGCGATCGTGGCCATTCTCTGGCCCGCCGTGATCGCCTGGCCATTGGGCCTGCTCGCGGCGTGGTTCGCACTCAACCTCGGCATCCGGCTGTGGCGCCAGCATCGGCGCAACCGGCGCCGGCATGTCGGCGAGGCGGATTAGCGTTCGCCCACGCGGACCGGCCCTTGTCGGGCACAGCCCTGTTCATGAGAAAGCACTTCCACAGACCCACCCAAGCTGCTGTTCCGCAAGCGATCCATGCTAGTCTCCCGCCTCCATGCATCCGTCCGACGACCAACCGGCCACGCCGCGCCACATCCTCACCCCCAGCACGCTGAACCGGCTGGTGCGGGGACTGCTGGAAGACGCGCTACCGCTGGTGTGGATCGAAGGTGAACTGTCCAACGTGGCGCGCCCGGCATCGGGCCACATGTATTTCACCCTGAAGGACAGCGGCGCACAGGTGCGCTGTGCGATGTTCCGTCCGAAAACCGTCGCGCTGCGCTTCAAGCCGGTCGACGGCATGCAGGTGTTGTTGCGTGCGCGCGTCGGCCTGTACGAACCGCGTGGCGAATTCCAACTGGTCGCCGAGCACATGGAACCGGCCGGCGAAGGTGCCCTGCAACGCGAGTTCGAACGGTTGAAGGCGCAGCTTGATGCCGAAGGCCTGTTCGACCCGGCCCGCAAACGTCCCCTGCCCCGTTTTGCCCGCCGCATCGGCGTGATCACCTCGGCTACCGGCGCAGCCGTGCGCGACGTGCTGAGCGTGATGTCGCGCCGCTGGCCACTGGCCGACGTGGACATTTTGCCGGTCCCCGTGCAGGGCCGCGAAGCACCGCCGGCGATCGTGGCGATGCTGAAAAAAGCGTCGGCCAGCGCACGCTACGACGTGCTGCTGCTCACCCGCGGCGGTGGCTCGCTGGAAGACCTGTGGGCCTTCAACGACGAGGCGGTGGCGCGCGCGATCCACGCCAGCGCGGTGCCGGTGGTTTCCGCCGTCGGCCACGAGGTGGATTTCAGCATCGCCGACTTCGTCGCCGATCTGCGCGCACCGACGCCCTCCGCCGCGGCCGAATTGCTGGTGCCCGATGCACAGGCACTCGGCCGCCACCTTTACCAATTGCAACAACGCCTGGCCACCCTGCAGCAACGCCGCCTGCAAGGTCATGGTCAGCGCGTCGACCACCTGCTCGCGCGCCTGCAGGCACAGCGTCCACAGGCCCGCCTGGCGCGCGATCGCGAACGACTGGCCCACTTGCACCGCCGCCTGCTTGGCAGCCTGCGCGAACAGCAACAGCAGCGTCAGTCGCGACTCGATCGCGTCCACGCACGTCTGCTCGCCCGGCATCCGCAACAACGCCTGCAACTGCTGCGACGTCAGCTCGCCGAACAGGCGCAGCGCCTGCGCCAGTCGATCGAGCGTCGGCTGGAACGCGACCGCCTCACCTTGCAGCAATCCGCCCGCGCCCTGCACGCGGTCAGCCCGCTGGCCACGCTGGAGCGCGGTTATGCGATCCTGTTCGATGCCGATGGCAAGGTGCTGCGCTCGACCCATGGCGTGGCCGCCGACGCGAAATTGCGCGCTCGCCTCGCCGATGGCGAATTGCCGTTGCGGGTCGAGCCGGATTCCGACTGAGCCTGCACGCTAACGGTCTCACGTGGACTGAACGCACACTGCCGCATCCTGCAACCTTTCCATCGACGGAGGTCCGCATGAAAGCGGCGCAACTGTTCGTGAAGGCCCTGGAAGCCGAAGGCGTGTCTTGCATCTTCGGCGTACCGGGCGAGGAAAACCTGGACCTGGTGGAGGCGCTGCGCGAATCGTCGATCCGGCTGGTGGTAACCCGCCATGAACAGGGCGCGGGCTTCATGGCCGCCACCTGGGGCCGGCTCACCGGCGAGGCCGGCGTGGCGCTGTCCACGCTCGGCCCCGGCGCCACCAACCTGGTTACCGCCGCGGCCTATGCCCAGCTCGGCGCCATGCCGATGCTGATGATCACCGGCCAGAAACCCATCCGCACGCACAAGCAGGGGCTGTTCCAGCTGGTCGACGTGGTCGACATGATGCAGCCGCTGACCAAGTACACGCGCCAGCTGGTTTCCGCGCCGACGATCCCCGCGCGGGTGCGCGAAGCGTTCCGGCGCGCCGAGGAGGAACGTCCCGGCGCGGTACACCTGGAATTGCCCGAGGACATTGCCCGCGACGACGTCGGCGACGCGATCCTGCTGCCCACCGAGTACGCCCGCCGCCCTTCGGCCGATGACGCCGCGCTGGTGCAGGCGGCCGAAGCGATCAGCGCGGCGCGCCATCCGATCCTGATGATCGGTGCGGCCGCCAACCGCCAGCGCACGGCGGTGGCCTTGCGCGACTTCATCGACAAGCTCGGCATCCCGTTCTTCACCACCCAGATGGGCAAGGGTGTGGTCGACGAGGACCACCCGCTGTGGCTGGGCAACGCCGCGCTGTCCGATGGCGATTTCGTGCACCGCGCGATCGACGCTGCCGACGTGATCATCAACGCCGGCCACGACGTGGTGGAGAAGCCGCCGTTCTTCATGCGCAAGGGCCGGCGCACGGTGATCCACATCAACTTCGCCTCGGCCGAGGTGGATACGGTGTACTTCCCGCAGATCGAGGTGGTCGGCGACATCGCGCACACCATCGAACGGCTCACCGACGCGCTGCAACCACAGAAACACTGGAATTTCGACTATTTCGACAAGGTGCGCCACGCATTCCACGAACAACTGCAGGAACACGCCGACGACGCGCGTTTCCCGATGCACCCGGTGCGCATCGTCGCCGATACCCGCCGCGCCATGCCCGACGATGGCGTGCTGTGCTTGGACAACGGCATGTACAAACTCTGGTACGCACGCTACTACCGCGCCCGCCAGCCGAACACCGTACTGCTGGACAACGCGCTGGCCACGATGGGTGCCGGCCTGCCCTCGGCGATGGCGGCGAAGATGGTGTTCCCCGAACGCAAGGTGCTGGCGATCTGCGGCGACGGCGGCTTCATGATGAATGCGCAGGAGCTGGAAACCGCGGTACGGCTGAAGCTCGACCTGGTGATCCTGCTGCTGCGCGATGACGCCTACGGCATGATCCGCTGGAAGCAGGCCGAGATGAGGCACGCCGATTACGGCATGCAGTTCGGCAACCCGGATTTCGTGATGTTCGCCGAAGCGCATGGCGCGCACGGCCATCGCCCTGCCTGCGCCGACGAGTTCCTGCCCACCCTGCAGCAAGCCTACGCGCAGGGCGGCGTGCACCTGATCGACCTCGCCATCGACTATGCCGACAACCACCGCATTCTCGACGAACAAATCCGCCAGCTCAGCGCAGCGGTCTGACCCGGAGACATCCATGCTCGACAAGACCTACCCCTATTACCTCGCCAACCGCCCGCAGACCTCGAAGGAAATGCTGGAAGTACGCGACAAGTTCAGCGGCAAGATCGCCACCCGCGTGTCGGTGCCGGACGCCAAGACCACCGAGAAGGCCATCGCCGCGGCAGTGAAAGCGGCGCGGCCGATGCGCGAGTTCAAGCCGTGGGCACGCCAGGCGGTGTTGCAGCACTGCGTGGAGCGTTTCAGCGAACGCCGCGACGAATTGGCCGAAGCGCTGTGCATCGAAGCCGGCAAACCGATCAAGGATGCCGCCGGCGAAGTGACCCGCCTGATCGACACCTTTCGCATCGCCGCCGAGGAAGCGGTGCGCATCAACGGCGAAACGCTGAACCTGGAACTGGCGGCGCGGCTGGACGGCTACCACGGCTACACCAAGCGCGTGCCGCTGGGCCCGGTATCGTTCATCACGCCGTTCAATTTCCCGTTGAACCTGGTCGCGCACAAGGTGGCGCCGGCGATCGCGGCGGGGTGCCCGTTCGTGCTCAAGCCGTCGGAGAAAACCCCGATCGGCGCGCTGATCATCGGCCAGGTGCTGGCCGAAACCGACCTGCCCGCAGGCGCGTTCTCCATCCTCACCCTGGACGGCAAACACGCCGCGCCGCTGGTGGAAGACGAACGTCTGAAACTGTTGTCCTTCACCGGCGGCCAGATCGGCTGGGAGCTGAAGGCGAAGGCCGGGCGCAAGAAGGTCACGCTGGAACTGGGCGGCAACGCGGCCTGCATCATCGACGCCGACCAGGGCGCGAAATTGAACAAGGTCGTCGAACGGCTGATCTTCGGCGCGTTCTACCAGTCCGGCCAGAGCTGCATCGGCGTGCAACGCATCTACGCGCACGCGGACATCTACGACGCGCTGAAGCGCAAGCTGGTCGCCGCCACGAAGAAGCTCAAGTCCGGCGACCCGAAGGACAAGAGCGTGTTCCTGGGCCCGATGATCGACGAAGCCGCCGCCGAGCGCCTGCACGGCTGGATCCTGGAGGCGAAGAAAGCCGGCGGCAAACTGCTGTGCGGCGGCAAGCGCAACGGCAACATGCTCGATGCCACGCTGATGGAAAACGTGCCGACCGACGCCAAGGTCAACCGCATGGAAGCGTTCGGCCCGTTCGCCCTGCTCGCCCCGTTCAAGAAGTTCGACGAGGCCGTGGCGATGGTCAACGATTCCGACTACGGCCTGCAGGCCGGCATTTTCACCGACAGCCTGGACCACGCCATGCGCGCGTGGAACGAACTGGAGCAAGGCGGCGTGGTGGTCAACGACATCCCCAGCTTCCGCGTCGACAACATGCCGTACGGTGGCATCAAGCTTTCCGGCCTCGGCCGCGAAGGCATCCGCTACGCCATCGAGGACATGAGCGAACTGCGCCTGATGGTGATGCGCGAGGGCTGAAGTTCCCCCTCAACCCGCCAGTGATACCGCATCGGCCGTGGAGCCGTGCTGCAACAACTGCTCCACGTCGCGTAGCGGCGGCGCGCCGAACAGCCGGCTGTATTCGCGACTGAACTGCGACGGGCTTTCGTAGCCGACCCGATGCGCTGCGGAGGCCACGTCGCACTGCCGTGCCAGCAGCAAACGCCGCGCTTCCTGCAGACGCAATTGCTTCTGGTATTGCAGCGGACTCATCGCGGTGATCGCACGGAAATGGTGGTGCAGCGACGACGCGCTCATGTTCACCGCCTCGGCCAGCGCCTCGATGCGCAATGGTTCGTGGTAATGCCGCCTCAGCCAGCCGATCGCATGCGAAACGCACTGACCGCGACTGCCGGCCGTGGCCACGTGACGCAGGCGCGGCCCCTGCTCACCGACAAGCAGCCGATACATCAGCTCGCGTTCGATCAGCGGCGCCAGCACCGGCAGGTCGGCGGGCGCGTCGAGCAGGCGCACCAGCCGCAACATGGCGTCGAGTATCGCGCCGTCGACCGGGCTGACCGAAATGCCACGCCCGCTCACGCCCGCCGGAAACTGCGGGCTTGCCTCGGCCAGCAGCTCGCCGAGACGCCGCGTGTCCAGGCGCAGCATCGCGCAGAGATACGGCTGTTCCGCGCTGGCCACCACCACTTCCGAGGACACCGGCAGATCAACCGAAGCGATCAGATAATTGGCCGCGTCATAGTGATAGGTTTCGCCGCCCAGTTGCAGTTCCTTGGCGCCCTGCGCCACCAGCACCAGGCCGGTCTCGTAGATCGCGCAAACCTGGGTGCCCGGTATCGCGGCACGAAAGAAGCTCAGCGCCGGCAACGGCGTCGTGTGGAGTCCATCGCTGCCGGCTCGGCGCTCGATCCGCGCGGCCAGCTCCAGGCGGTCGCGCTCCAGACGCGCGCTTGCGTCCGTCACGGCAAAATCAGTATTCATGACCATGATCCGTCATCGCGGAAAGTCGTGCCAGATTGCCTGTTCCTGCACGCGTGTGCGAGTCCATCGTGGCCATTCCTGCAGAATCGGGCAAGGATCGCGCAGTATCCGACTACCGGCCACGGACCCTTGTTGCGCATACTTTATCGCCTTGGCACCCGCTTCCACCCCAGGAGAACTCCATGCCCCAGACCACACGTGGCTATGCTGCCCAATCCGCCACCCAGCCGCTGGGCCCGTTCCGCTTCGAACGCCGCGATCCGCGCCCGGATGACGTGGTCATCGACATCCTTTACTGCGGCGTATGCCACTCCGACCTGCACCAGGTGCGCAACGAATGGGGCGGCAGCATCTATCCGATGGTGCCGGGCCACGAGATCATCGGCCGGGTCAGCGCGGTCGGCGCCACGGTCAGCCAGTTCAAGGTCGGTGACATGGTCGGCGTCGGCTGCATGGTCGACTCCTGCCAGCATTGCGAGGCCTGTGCGCACGGGCTGGAACAGTACTGCGAGGAAGGCGCCACCTTCACCTACAACAGCACCGATCGCCACGACGGCAGCCCCACCCACGGCGGCTATTCCGAACGCATCGTGACCGCGGAGAAATTCGTGCTGCGCATCCCCGACGGACTGGACCCGAAAGCGGCCGCGCCGTTGCTGTGCGCCGGCATCACCACCTGGTCGCCGCTGCGCCACTGGAACATCGGCAAGGGCAGCAAGGTGGCCGTGGTCGGCCTGGGTGGACTTGGCCACATGGGGCTGAAATTCGCCAAGGCGCTGGGCGCCGAGGTCACGTTGTTTACCCGTTCGCCGGGCAAGGAAGCCGAGGCACGCCGGTTGGGCGCCGATCACGTGGTGCTGTCCACCGATGCAAGCCAGATGAAGGCCGTGTCCAGCCACTTCGATTTCATCCTCGACACCGTGCCGCACCAGCACGATCTCAACCCGTACCTGGCCACGCTGAAACTGGACGGCACCTTGTGCCTGGTCGGCCTGCTTGAGCCGATCGACCCGCCGGCCAGCGCCGGCCAGTTGATCCGCAAGCGCCGCGCTGTCGTGGGATCGCTGATCGGCGGCATTCCGGAAACCCAGGAAATGCTGGATTTCTGCGCGCAGCACGGCATCGGCGCGGACATCGAGATGATCGACATCCAGGACATCGACCACGCCTATGAACGCATGCTCAAGAGCGACGTGCGCTATCGCTTCGTGATCGACCTGGCTTCGCTGGACAAGGCCGCCTGAATCACCCACGGGATGTCGCCACGGCGGCATCCCGTGCGCCGCCGGCCGGCCATCATTTGCCGGCCGTCAACGGCGGCAACGACGGTGCATTCCAGCCCATCAGGTTGTACTCGTAGTAACGCGCAATGCCTGCGTACTCATGCAGCGCGATGTCGCATACCGCCACGTTCCATGACTGCGGCCATGACGACATCCGCGCCCGCAATTCACCGCCGCTCACCGGCACGGGATGGATGCCGAAGTGCGCGAAGTACAGCAGGCTGCGACGCAGATGGAAGCCCGAGCTCACCAGGAATACGCGCTGTGGCCCATAGGCCTGCAACAGCGGGCGACTGAACTGCGCGTTCTGCCAGGTGCTGCGGCTGCGCGTTTCCAGCATCAGATCCTGCACCGGAACGCCGAGCCGGCGCAGCACCTCGCCGTACACCGTCGCCTCGGCCACGTGATGGCGCTGGCTGTCGCCACCGCTGACCAGCAACAGGCATTGCCGACCGGCAGCCTTGCACTCGTGGTACAGCTCCGCCGCTTTCACGATGCGCCCGTCGGCCAGGATCGACGGCTGCGGCGCCCCGCCCGCCTGCGGCAGCTCGGTACCGAAACCCAGCAACACGATGGCATTGCGGGCCGTCCAGTCTTGCTGCGGCATGGCGGCATAAGGCTGTTGCAGGCCCGTCAGCAACCAGCGCGGCACCGGTCCGCAACTCACCAGCAGAAACAGCAGCAACGCCACGCCACCGAAACCCCAGGCCAATCGTGGGTGTCGACGCCATGCCGCCAACCCGGCCAGCACCAGCAACACCAGAAGCACCGTGAAAACCATGGCCGCACCTGCGTTCCCCAGAGAGGGCCAAGCCTAACCCAGTCCCCGTGACAACTCGCCGATTGCGTACTGCAGGGAAACACTGTGGTGACAAAAGTCGTATTGGCGCGGCCATTGGACGACCCCATTGAAGCGGTACCCCAACGGACACCCCACCGTGAACACTTCGATGACAACCCGGTCGATCACCGCCAGGTTGCTGCTTCCGCTCCTGGCGACGGCTTTCCTGGCACTGACAACCCTGCCCGCCTGCGCCACCCCGCCCGGTAACAGCGGCTATCTGGCCATGCAGGTCACCAACCTGCCCAACGCCGTGCACTTCTTCCGCAGCATGCTGAACTGCGTCCCCGTGGATGCGGGCGCCGAAACCTCGCAGACCGCTCTGCTCGACTGCGGCAACGGCAATATCGTCTCGCTCACCCTTGGTACGGCCACCGCATCGCATGCACTGGCCGGCACATTGGCGACCGACGATGTCCGCGCCACCGCCACATGGCTGCGCGCCCACCATGTCCGCATCGTCGGCGGCCCCAGCGTCGTGACCGAAGGCCCGGGCCTGGACCAGGTCATGGTCACCCTGGTGACGCCATGGGGACAGCCATTGCGATTGGTCAGCCACGCGACAAACCGCAACGACCCGGCGCTCCCCGGCGCAGAGCTCGCCGCGCAATAGATACACGCCGACCACGTCGCTGACGGCGTGATGGCGGCTGCCGTCATACCCGCCACGCCGAACATCCGTCATCATGGCCATCTCACGCCACAGGGAGTTGCGCCATGGCCACGCTCGTCTTCGTCCACGGCTGGAGCGTCACCGACACCTCCACCTACGGCCAGATGCCGGAACGCCTGCAACAGGCCGCCGCAAAAGCCGGCATCGCGTTGACGCTGGCCGACATCTGGTTGTCGGAATACGTGAGCTTCGACGACGTCGTCACCATGAACGACCTGGTGCGCGGCTTCGACAACGCCCTGCGCGACCTGCACCTGGACGGCCCCGACTTCGCCTGCATCACCCATTCCACCGGCGGCCCGGTGGTGCGCGAATGGCTGCGTGCACAGCGCGACAAACCGGGCTGCTGCAGCACCATCCGCCTGACCCATCTGGTGATGCTGGCACCGGCCAACTACGGCTCGGCACTGGCCCAGCTCGGCAAAAGCGAGCTGGGCAAGCTGAAAGCGTGGCTGGAGGGCGTGGAGCCGGGCCAGCGCATCCTTGACTGGCTGGAACTGGGCAGCCCGGAATCGCTGGCGCTCAATCTGGACTACATCCACAGCGCCGACCCGGCCACCAGCGGGCAATTCCAGTTCGTGCTGATCGGCGATCGCCCCGACCGCAAGTTCTACGACCATCTCAACAGCTATACCGGCGAGGACGGTTCCGACGGCGTGGTGCGCATCGCCGCCGCCAACCTCAATGCACGCCACGCCGTGCTCGCCGTGCAAACCGGCGAGCTCACCGATGGCATCGATGCCTTGTCACTGACCCTGCAACGCGGACCGCGCTGCGCATTCCGGATGATTCCCGGCGCCTCCCATTTCGGCGACGAACACGGCATCCTCGCCAGCGCCGACCCGCTCACCGTGGACACCATCCTGAGTTGCCTGCAGGTGCGTGATCTGGCCGACTACACCGCCCTGTGCGATCGCTTCGACAGCGCCAACGCCACCCGCGACACGAACAAGGTGGAGCTGGAACCCGTCGGCCCGTTTGCCCCGCGCGTGCATATTCACGACCCGCGCAGCATGGTCATCGTGCGGCTCACCGACGAAGCCGGCAACCCGCTGCTCGGCACTGGCTGCGTCTTCACGGCGGGCCCGCAAGCCAGCCCCGACCACATGCCACACGGCTTCATGCACGACCAGCAGACCAACACCCACGCACGCAACACCGTGTCGCTGTACTTCGACTACAGCCTGCTGGCCGGGGATGCCCGCGTGCCTGATCCGCGCAACACCCGCAAGACGCTGCGCCCCGCGGTTCCCAGCCATCGCCCTTACGGCGCGCTGATCGAACCGGCCGACCTCGTCGGCCTGGTGCACCACGCGCTGGCGCGCAACAAGCCCGGCGACGATCTGTTCGAGATGCTCGGCCCACACCAGACCACCGTGCTCGACGTCGTCCTGCCCCGCAAGATCCACGCCGGCGTGTTCCGCCTGACCAGGGACCTGGCACCGCAGGATTTCAGCCACCCGGTCCCCGGACCGGTGATCGGCGAATAGACGCAACCGCCTGCATGAAGCAGGAGCCCGCTCGCGGGCGATGCTCTTCAGATTTTTCGGATGCCCAGCCAAAGCATCGCCCGCAAGCGGGTTCCTACCCGATCACGGCGGATCTATGGCAAGTCCTCAGCCCTCGCCACGCAGGCGCAGGGTCAGCCCCTTCAGGAAGTGACGCATCAGCTGATCGCCACAGAGCCGGAAATTCTTGTGGTCCGGCTGGCGGAACAACGCACTCATCTCGGGCTTGGACAGCGGGAACCCGGCATCGGCCACCAGCTGGTGCATGTCCACGTCCTTCAGCTCAAACGCCACCCGCAACTTCTTCAGCACCACATTGTTGGTGACGCGCTTCTCCGGCGGCCGCGGCGGCCGGCTCTCGTCCCGACCACGGCGGTAGATCACCAACCCGTCGAGAAAATGCGCCAGCGTGCTGTTGCTGCACTCCGCATAGCCCTCCTCGTCCTCCCGCTTCAGGAAAGCCTGCACATCCGCCTTCTCGATCGAAAACGCCGGATCGGCAAGCTTGGTGATTTCCACCACCTTGATATCGCTGAGATCAAGCATGTAACGGATACTGCGGAGAACGTCGTTGTTGATCATGGGCGGCGAAACCAGGCGTACGGGGAGGCGCCCATGGTATCGCGGCGGTCAAGTGCGTGGACCGGACCGACGCAGGCAACCCACTTCCCGCGCATGCGGCGCCGACCATGGCACCGTACCAAGCGGCAAGGCCATCCGGCATGGACATATACGACCCACAGCTCGCCATACCTCACCCGCACCATTCGCTTGCCCCATCCAGCAACCGCAACACGCAACCACACCGGAATGCGTATTCGCGTTTTCGGGGTGATAAAGCATACCTACCCCGTTTCGCACGATACGCATGCCAACCTGCGCGCCCGCGAACTTCGACGAAGCTGGGCCAAGTACCTGATGCTTTGCAGGAATTCCCGGCTTGACGCTGCGCCAGCCAGCAGCGAGCATGGAGTGCATATGCCCCGATATGGGGTCTACTAAGCGTTGGGCCGCTCCGCATAGTACCAGCCAATAAGTATGTTGAACCGCAGTACGCAAAGGATAAGCAATGTCGGATAGCTCACAACCTACTGTCGCAAATTTACTTGGTCTCGCGCGCACCGCGGAGATCGGCAACAACTTGGCTGAAGCCGAAATCTACTACACCAGGGTGCTTGAGATTGATCCAACCATATCGGAGGCATGGATAGGGAAAGGTAAGGCCGCGGGATGGCAATCATCCATGTCGAATATGCGATTCGGTGAGCTACTCACCGCATTCGGACACGCGATCGGTACCACTCCAATCGCGGATAAGCAGCAAGTCATGACGTCATGTGTGTTCGAAGTGAATAAGCTGGTTTCCACTTTGTATGGAATGGCGCGTAAACATATGCTTGAGTATGTAGCCCTGCAAAACACGTGGGCTAATTACCTTGGTCAAATTCAGCAAATGTTATCTGCACTGGAAACCGCTCAAGGTTGGCTGCCAAATGACAAGAACACGCTTGAAAACATCGTGCATCTATGCAAAGACAACATAGAAGGCGTCACTTTTAGAGATCAGTTCGATAACAACACGCCAAAAGGTTGGCACCTTTCGGATCAGTACGAGGCTCTGTTGACACAGAAGTTGTCCGCAGCATCAGAGAAGCTGAAAACTCTTGATCCAAGCTATGCCGCACCTCAAATCGAAAAGAAGAAGCCGGATTCCTGTTTTGTTGTCACGGCTACAATGGGTGACCCAGGGCACCCTACCGTGCTACTTATGAGGCGCTTCCGCGATCAATGGCTGCTTTCGAAGCCGTGGGGTGAGTTAGTAGTAGATCGCTATTACAGGTATGGCCCAGCCGCGGCACGATTCATAAGTCGCAGCCAAATCCGCAGAGTTATCTCCTACAACCTCGTCGTTGCACCAGCCGCGTGGCTAGCCAAGCGCGTCGTGAAGTGATCGGCCCAACCACTCGTTCGAGACGGACGGCTACGCCGCCGCTCAACTCAAGCGTTATGCTACTTTCGGACAATACGTCCATCACAGGGGGATACACCATGCTTAAGAAGATAGTTCTTGCCGTTGCGGCAGCCGGGGTTCTGAGTCTCGCGGGGTGCGCTTCGGTACCCATGGCCAACGCGCCTGCGGTAGCGAATGCGAAGGCTTTTCCAACGCCAGACGCTGGCAATGCCGGTTTGTACATATATCGGGATAGCTTCGTTGGCCAAGCGCTGAAGAAAGATGTCTTTGTAGATAGTAAATGCCTTGGGCAGACTTCTAACAAGGTGTTTTTCTACACACAAGTTAAGGGCAACCAAAAGCACACTCTTTCCACAGAGTCAGAGTTTTCGCCCAATGACCTCGTGCTGTATATGAAGGCTGGCGTCAACTACTTTGTGCGTCAGGCCATCAAGATGGGAGTGTTCGTCGGTGGCGCAAAGCTTGAGAGCGTAGACGATGACACAGGCAAAGCAGAGGTCGCAAAGCTCGGTATGGCAGTGCCAGGGCAGTGTAGTAAGTAGCATAACTACTCGGTCAACCGGACGCTCACCCGCTACGCGGGTGAGCGCCGGTTACCTCAAGCGTTAGAGAACAACAGGGGGCAGTGTGTCGGACAATCCTACTGATACGAGCCGTTGGAAGCTGGTGTCATTTCTTCTAGCAGGCGTGCTCATACCGATCGTCGTGGCCCTTATCCCGTGGACCCTAGATCACTGGACAGCACAGAATGCGCTGCAATATTCCGTGGTGGGGCCGCTAACCGCTAACAAAGCGACGGCTGTGTCAGTGAAGGTAAGCAATGTTGGAACGGAGTCACAGCATAATGTCCAAGTATGGTTACCGCTGGACGTCCAACCAGAGTACGTTACAGAAACAGATAAAAATGGTTTACCACACATGGTAACGAAGAATCCGGTCACGTACATAAATAGCTCACCGCAGCCTACGACGACAGAAAAACGTGATAACACCAGCATTCTTACGTTCAGTATATTGCGGCCGAACGAATCCATAACAATCACTGCGTTCGTAATTGGTGGCACTCCGCTTCTTTATCCATTTGCTTTCGACGGCATGCGCGTAGTGTCGGACAACGTCGTTGCTACAAAGCAGGAAGATAGCCACGAATTCGACTTCATATTCAAGATGGGTACTGGTCTTTTCGTCGGATTTATCGTGTTCTTCCTTCTGTTTGCGTTTCATTATGAAGTCCTTGTGCCGGTTGAAAAAAAGCGTGCCGATCTTCAGAAACAACTCGACAAGTTGCCCGCTGGTAAGTAAGTTGTTCTCTAACCAGTCAATCCAGCGGACGCGCTACGCGCGCCGCTGATTTCCAGCGTTAGGCGGTTGCTTGTGTTGGTCCTTCGTGGGGCGCGTTTCGCCCAGCCTCGCGTCGGCTTGCTGTCCTTCGCTTCGTCGGTGTTTTGGAGCAGTGCGGCAAGCCTTCAGCTTTCAGAGCTGGTAGTTTTGGGGTGGCGGTTGCCCATGTTCTGCGCTCGCCCTGGTCACAAGCCATCGCTCAAGCGCGTCGTGCCGCACCCGTCTAACATTTCGTTCAAGGCGGACGGCTTCGCCGCCGCTTAACTCAAGCGTTAGAGTCCATGACCAGCTCCCCTCGAGTTCTCGCCGGAAAGCTACTGCGCGCTCTTGGCTCCGCCGCCTCCTACAATGACAAGGGGTTCGTCTGGAGCGGCCACGACGAGACGCGGCAGGTAGCTTTCCGCTCCCAGCTTCAGGCGAACATCGCGGCTCTCACCGAGCAGATAGGCCAGGATGCGCTAGGCCCGGAGCTATTTAATGCGCTCATGTCTGGCATCGCGGCTGAGGATGCATCTGGCAAGTTCGTACTGCTGGCGCGCACCCGCCTTGGCGCGGAAAATGGGCTCTAACAGTTCGTTCAAGGCGGACGGCTTCGCCGCCGCTTAACTCAAGCGTTAGGTGCCCGGGAGTCGCCCATGCCGATGAAATCCATTAAAGGGCAGCCACGGCAGCACAGACTGACTGGCGAAAACTGCACACGGCGCGACTTTCGTGTCATGCGACACGTCCACCACCCGAACCAAGTGTGACCTGACATGGCCATGCAAGCACGCCGCCACATGCCCGCACTTCTTGCCTTCTTCTCGCTGGCCTTTGCGACAGCACTGGTTGCTTACGAGAGTGCCCATGGCGGCGTGCAGAGTCACCACTTGCTGGATCGCCCTGATTTGCCTGCCATCTCGAACTGGTTCGGGTTGATCGTCCTGCCTTTGCTGGGCTGGTTGCTGGGCATCCGGCTTCGCAATCACCTGACTTCATCCACCAGGTTCGGCTTGCCTGCGGGCATCCGGGCTGGCCTTGCGTGTTCGTTGCTGTATGGCACGGCCATGGCAACATCTTTTGTGCTTGGCATATCCACCGTGACCTCGGGCCTGTTCTTCGGGTTGTTCCTGCTTGCGGTGGTGCTGCCGATTTACCGCATCGAATGCATTTTCGGATTCGTGGTCGGCATGGCTTTCGCGTTTGGTGCCGTGCTTCCGGCGCTGGTGGCCGCGGTGTTTGCGGCCATCTCGGCGCTGCTGCATGTCATCTTCAGAGCAACGATGTCCGCCATGCGACCCAGGCGCCAGGCACGGCCCAACGATGCGTCCAGACAGGTCCACTGATACGCGGCCCAGTGCTGGCGCAAGCGACCATCAGATGAGTACGGCAAATCTTCTGCTCAACCGCACGCTCATGCCTCGCCTTCACAGGGAACATCGAAAAACTTCCGTCACCCCAACGCCTCTCGTCAGCTGACGGACATGAAAGACATCGGGCTGGCACGTGGCCAGCCCGATGCGGTGCTGCTTCCACGGCAAAAAGCTCAGGCGGAGCAACCCTTCCCGCGCGGGCCGTGATAGCCCTTGGCCTTGGCGTCGCTTTCCTTCATGTAATGGCCATGTTTGGTGCGGCCGTACCATTTGTCGCTTTGGCAGTGATAGACCTTGCTGCCGGCGTTGACCCAGACCATGCCCGGGCCACCTCCGGGCGCTGCGGTGGCGGCGGGCTGGGTCCATGCCATCGAACGTTTGCCGGCGGGGGCAGCTTTCGCATGCCTGGCGGGTTCTGCGGGTGCCGCTGACGCGTCCGGTGTCGCATCGACCTTGGCGGTCGCAGCGGGTGCCTCCGCGCTGGCGTACCAAGCCTTGACACCCTGGTGCCCGCGGCATGCACCGCGCTTGTGCGCCTGGGTGGTGTAACTGCCGTCCTTGCACTGTCCGGTGGCGCCGGCCGGCGTCGCGGCCTGTTGCGCATACGCACAGGGAACGGCCATCAGGGCGGCGGACAGAACGGTGATCAAACCGAGTGATTTCATTGTGACTTCTCCTCCATGGATTCCATGTCACGCGACGGTTGCGTCACGTTGCCCGCTGCCTGCAGGAAACGCGTAGCGGTGACGTTCCGTCACGCCATCCGGGCACCTGTCAGCACAGGTGCCCGCGGTGACCACTATGGGGAAAAGTGCGGCGACCGTCGAGTCGGTCGCCGCCTACGCTCAGGGCGCTGTTCCGCCTACCGGCTTGAGCTTGGATTTCGGACGGGCGATCGCGTACATCGACCAGCTGATTTGTTTCAGCAGGCCATTGCGATCGTCGCCGATGCGGTACAGGTCGAAGTGGGTACGTCCCGGGAAGAAGCGGATGTCGGACTTCGCATGCAAGCCGTCCAGCACCGCCTTGAGCTTGTGCGCGGCACCGTCCAGATAGAAGGTGTCGGCGGTGCCCACGTACAGGTGGATCTTGCCGTCGAGATTCTTCTTCAACTCTGGCCAGTTGTGTTGCAAGCGATACGCGATGTCGTAGTGGTCGCGCCAGTAGCTGACCACGGCGGGGTCGACAGCGCCGGTGTCACGGTTGAACATCTGTTGCGGTCGGCCACCGTTGCCCTTGGGCGAGAACACCCACTCGAACGAGGCCAACTGGCCGCCGTACGGTCCCAGCACGCGCTCGAGCTTGGCGAACTGCTGGAACGTGGCCAGTACCTTGCCCTTGTTGCGCACCAGCGGGTACGGCGTGCCGTCCGGCTTGTAGTAGACGTTGGCGTTCGGCGCGTACAGATCCACGCCGGTGAAGTCGTGGAAGTCGCTGGGATCGGGCGAGGTGGACCAGGTGCCGCCGAAGACCTTCGGGTAGCGCGTCTGCAACCACAGCGTGGCCCAACCGCCCGAGGAATGGCCTTGCAGGAAACGGCCGTCGGCATCGGCGTCCATGCGGTAGGTGGATTCCAGGTGCGGGATCAGCTCGGTGGTCAGCGCATGGCCCCACGGACCGTTGTTCACCGAGTCGGCGAACTCGTGCGTCCCGGTGGGGCTGGACTCGTCCAGGAACACCCAGATCATCGGCGGCATGTCGCCCTTGGCCATCGCCGCGTAGACGTTTGCCAGGGTACCGATCACGCGGTCGTTGTTGCCGCCGAAGCCCTGCGTGTAATACACCACCGGCCAGGTCTTCTTCGACTTGGCGTCGTAGTTCGGCGGCAGCAGCACGCGACCGCGCATATAGATTGGACGACCCCAGAACGCGCTGAGCGACGGGCTATCGAAATCGATCAGCCGCGCATGCTGGCGCGCCACCGGCAAGGCCTTGCGCAAGGCGTCGGGCGCCCGGCTGCTGAGTACCCACGGGTCATGCGCGGGCAGCGTCTTGTCCAGGTCCAGCGTGGGGATCGACGAGGCCGGCAGGTGCATCTTCACCACGCTGCTGATCAGATCGCCCGCACCGCGGCCGGTATAGTTGTAGTCGTGGTTGACGTCCAGCACGGCCTGCACGTAGTAGTCGCCCGGCGGCAGGCTCGACCAGCCCGCGGGAAACGCGGTGTGGTCGGCATCGATGTCGATGACTTGCCCCGGCACCAGCCGACTCACTTCGCGCGCGGCGACGGATGTCTGCGTGGGAAAGAACGGGCTGGTGTCGACGTCGTCCACCTTGCCGTCCTTGGTCGCCGCTTCGGCGTCCTTGGCATCGATCGCGAACAGCAGCAGGCGGCCGGAGGTCGCCGTGGTTTCATGCACGCCCAGCTGGATGTGGAAAAAATCGTGGTTCGGCGTGGTGACCGGCGCAGCGGCTGGCTGCCGCGCGACGGCATTGCCGCCCAGCAACAGCCCGCAGCCGAGCAGCGCGGCGAAGATATATTGGTGACGCATGTGCGACTCCCCTTGGGTGAAATGATCTACCTGCAACGTTCGATGGTGTTCCATCGTCATCCCGGCCCGCGCCGGGATGACGGCACGGAGGCGCTGGCGAAATCAGCCGCCCTTCGCGTCCGCATTCACCTTGACCGGCACCGGCCGCAGATCCTGGAAATCGAAGCTGAAGTCGGTGCGCGGCGACACGGGCTTGATGCGCATCTCGCGGACATGGCCATCATCGTCCAGCGCGAAATTGACGAAAGCATCGGCGTCGAGCGAGCGGTCGTCCCAGCGCACGATGAAGGTGTCGTGCTGCCATGGCGTCATCGTGCCGATCAGCTGCTTGGTCTTGCTGAAGCGCATGCGCAGCTTGCCGTTCTGGTCGGTGATGACGATGTCGCCGTACCACGGGTCACGATAGGTGCCGGCGTACTGCGCCAGCGGCAGCGACGGCTTGCTGTGCTTGTCGCGCGCGGCCTCGTGCTTGGCCCAGCTAGTGTCGGCGTTGGCATTGAACTGCTTCACCGCCTTGTCGTACACCGCGACCCAATCGGTCTTCTTGCCGGGATTCATGTAGGCGTCGAGCACGCGATAGGTGATGGCGTTGAACGCTGCGCCGGACTGCTGGTTGGTCAGCACCACCACGCCCAGGTGCAGCTTCGGCACCATCGTCACACGCGAAACGAAGCCCGGCCAGCCACCGGTGTGCCAGACCAGTTTCTGGCCCTGGTAGGTGCTGAGGAACCAGCCCTCGCCGTAGCCGTAGTACTCCGGCGTGAGCGGCGCCAGCTCGGGGATCGACGGCTTGTGGATCGGGATCGGCGTGAGCATCGACCACATCTCGTGGTGGCTCTTCTCGGAGAACAGTTGCTTGCCATCCGGCAGCTTGCCGCCGGCGAGTTGCACATTCATCCACTTGGCCAGGTCGTGCACGCTGGCGTAGATGCCGCCGGCGCCCGGATCGTTGAGCCAGGCCATCGGCGGCACCGGCTTGATGTCCTTGAAGTTGTACGGCGCGTGGCCGGTGGCTACATCCATGCCGGGCTTGAGGTAGGTGCAGTCGATCAGCGACTCGTCCATGCCCACCGGCTTGAAGATGTGGTCGCGCACGAAGTCGGCGTAGCTTTCGCCAGAGACCTTCTCGATCACCAGCGTGGCCACCGCGAACAGGATGTTGTCGTAAGCGTAATGGCCGCGGAAGCTGTTCTTGATCGGCACCTTCGCCAACCGCTCCACCACGTCCTTGGTGGTGTAGCTGGTCGGCGGCCAGTACAGCAGATCGCCCGCGCCCAGGCTCAGGCCGCTGCGATGCGCCAGCAGGTCGCGAACGCGCATTTCGTGGGTCACGTAGCTGTTGGACATGCGGAACCACGGCAGGTAATCGATCACCCGCGCGTCCATGTCCAGCTTGCCCTCGTCGGCCAGCATCTGCAGCGAGGCGGCGGTGAAGGCCTTGGTATTGGAGGCGATCGCGAACAGCGTGTTCGCGTCCACCTTGGTCGGCTTGCCGATCTCGCGCACACCGAAGCCCTGCTCCATCACCACCTTGCCATCCTTGACGATGGCCACCGCCACGCCCGGGACCTTGAAGGTTTTCAGGGTGTTGTCGACATAGGTGGTGAAATCCTGCAACTGCGCCGGCAGCGCCGCTTGCGTGACCGCCGAAGCGCTGGTCGGCGAGGCCGCCGGTGCGGTCTGGGCGCTCGCTGCGGCGGCAAAGGCGAACAACGCGCTGCACACGGCCAGGCGCAGGGAGAGGGAACGCTGGGACATCGTCGGCTCCAGTGGATACGAATCCGCCCACTATCGCGGCAAAATCGCCGCGAGGCCAGCGCTGGAAGTCACGCCCGATGCCACTCCCACAAAAGCGAGTTACTCGGGAGGCCAAGGCGGAACGACCGCGGGCGGGTGCGCAATCGCCAAGCCACCCCACGTGCGTGCAATTTCTTGCGATACGGAATCTGGCTCGTGAGGCCTCCGCACCATCCGTTAAGCTGTCCGCCTGTCCATTGCCGGCCGCCCCCATGCGCTCCTGGAAACCGCTGCTTGTCGTTGTCATTCTCGCGCTGGCGTTCATCTGGCAGCGGGAAGGGACGCATACGACCGCCCCGAACACGCCGAACGCTGCGGCCACCGCCGCGGGAGACACCCTGCCCGCTTTCCTGTCACCAGAAGCGCGCCAGACACTGGCCTTGATCGCTCGCGGCGGCCCGTTCCCGCACCATCAGGACGGGGTGGTGTTCGGCAATTACGAGGGCCTGCTGCCAAAGCAGCCGCGCGGCTACTACCACGAGTACACCGTGGAAACCCCGGGGGCACGCACCCGTGGCGCCCGCCGCATCATCACCGGCGGCACACCGCCGATGGTCTACTACTACACTGACGACCACTACCGCAGCTTCCGCCGCTTCAGCTGGCACCCATGAACACGCACGACGCCGAACTGAACCTTTCCCGCCCCGCCCACAACGGCGTGTATTTCGTGGACGAGGATGACCTGGACAGCATGGCCGCCGCCGCGGTGCGTGAAGAGCTCAGCGTGATCCGTGTGGATCTTGCCCATTGCCATGGCAAGGCCGACCTGCTCCGGCGCATGGCAACCGCGCTGCCGCTGCCGGCCGACTTCGGCCACAACTGGGACGCCCTGGCCGACTGCCTGCGCGACCCGGTGTGGCAGGACGCCTGGGGCCATGCGCTGCTGTTTGGCCATGCCGCTGACCTGCGCCGTGCCGACGGTCTCGAATTCGACATCTTGCTCGGCATCCTCGACGACGCCGCCACCTTCGCGCTGGAACACGAGCGGCCGTTCTTCGCCTTCCTCGCCCTGCCCGACACTGACCACCCCGACACCCAGGCCTGACCGTGCATTTCCTCACCTTCGAACTCGACCGCGATTACGTCGAACTCAACCAGCTGCTGAAACTGACCGGCCTGTGCGACAGCGGCGGCGCCGGCAAGGCCATAGTCGCCAGCGGCGACGTGAGCGTGGATGGCCAGGTGGAACTGCGCAAGACCTGCAAGATTCACGCAGGCCAGGTGGTACGGATCGAGGATGTGGAGATTCACGTGGTGGCGCTCGACACCGCCAACGACTGAGCGGCGCGTTCCGAAGCACGGCGTACACCGCCCGGCGCTCAGCGCCAGCGGGGGTTCATCCTCTCCCTCCATGAACGTTCAAAACCCCGGTAGCCCGCTTGCGGGCGATGCTCTTGCCATGGTGGACAGAGAGAAACTCAAAACAACGGCATCGCCCGCGAGCGGGCTCCACAAAAGATCGTCAAACCTGGTGGGCGAACGATGGGCCGTTCGGGCCGAGCGTAGCGCCGCAGGCGCGAAGTCGAAGCCACGCCGCCACCTCAATCACCCTCAGGCAACGCCTCCAGTCGGCGATCCAGCGCATCCCTGTCGGGAAGTCGCAGCAGGAATTCGCTTTCCAGCACGTGCCGCAACTCGGCGACACTGTGCAACGTGCGCCGCTCCGGTTCGGCACCCAGCCGGCGCACGGTGAACTCGCGGTCACACAGGCTGAGGCGCCGGTCCGATGCCGTTCGATCCACGATCAGGAGATTCACGAAGTTCGATTGCGGATGGGTCGAAACGTAGTGGTTGGCCACCTCGTAATCGATCGGCGGGTGTGGCCGCAGATCGAAGCGGTACAAGGGCAGCCACGCGCCGCGCACGCAGCCTTGCATGACCCATTCGTCGCCGTGCTGCAGCAGGCGGAATGGCTCCAGCGCGGTGGGTTGTTCGATATCGGGTTGCAGACGCAGCGCGCCCGCCAGCGCCAGCGCGCCGAAACCCACGTCGGTCAGCCAGCTTTCGCCATCCAGCGTGATCTGCAACAACATGTGGGTCTGCGCGGTGATCGCATCCTCGGGCCGATTCCACAGCACCCGGGCGATCAAGGTCTGCACCTCGAAACCGATCGCGCGCAAGGCAGCGGCAAACAGCCCGTTCTGCTCGAAGCAGTAACCGCCACGGCCACCCTGCACCAATTTGCGTTGCAACGCATCGACCGACAACAGCACCGGCATGCCAAGCCACGGGTTGAGGTTCTCGAAGGGCAACGCCGCGACATGGGCCACGGCCAACCCGCGCAACGTTTGCTCGTCGACGGCCGGCGTCGGGTGATAGCCGATGCGTCGCAGATAGGCGTTCAGGTCGAAATCGTCGCTCATGGCATTTTTGACAGGCGGGACTATCACGATACCACCGGCCTCCCGCGCCCGGCCGGGCATCGATCAGGTAACCGGGCAAACCGGTGCAGCGAATCAACAGGTACCCACCGCTGCGGAGTTTCGCCATGCGTCATCGTCCCCTCGCCCACCTCGTTGCCCTGATGCTCCTGGCCGGGCTTGCCGCCTGCAGCGCCAGCGCCGCGGAGCGCCCGGTACCCGCACCCACTCTCGATGCCCCCAAGCTGACGACACCCCAGGGCGACCGCACCGCCGTGTTCGCCGGCGGCTGCTTCTGGGGCATGCAGGCCGTGTTCGAGCACGTGCGCGGCGTGCGCCATGTCTGGGCCGGCTACACCGGTGGCAGTGCGGCGACCGCGAACTACGCCGATGTCAGTGACGGCGATACCGGCCATGCCGAGTCGATCAAGCTGCGTTTCGACCCGTCGGTGGTCAGTTACGGCCAGTTGTTGCAGGTGTATTTCGCCGTGGCCCACGATCCCACCGAACTCAACCGGCAAGGTCCGGACAGCGGCACGCAATATCGCTCGGAAATCTTCTACGCCAACCCGATGCAGCAGCGCGTCGCTGACGCCTACATCGCCCAGCTCACTGCCGCGAAGGTGTTCGCGGCGCCCATCGTCACCCGGGTGGCCCCATTGCACACGTTCTACATGGGCGAGGCCTATCACCAGAATTACGTGCAACTGCACCCGAACAACCTGTACGTCGCGATCAACGATGCGCCGAAACTCACCCAGTTGAAGCGCACCTTCCCGGCGCTGTACCAGGAAACTCCGACCCTGGTCGACGTGCAGTTGCACTGACGGCTTTTCCACAGTGGCCCGTGGCGTGGCACGCGCTGCCCCGGCCCTGGCCACTCGAGCGGGAGAAAACTCGGCAGACGAGCCGACTTCGCGGCTCCGGGCGCGCGTTTGCGCACGGGTGGAAGTTGGCCCTGATCGCACGGCTTGCTAAGGTGAGCGCCATACTCGCGATCACCGCTGACGCGGTTGCCAAGGAACTGCGCATACCACGATGACTCCCGCTCCGATCCGGCGCTTGCGCGCCCAGTTGCAACGCTTCCACCATGTCGTGCGCGGCCGGCACTGGTTCCCCCATGTGCCGCTGGCACTGCTGCTTGGGCTGGCGGGCCTGTCGCTGCTGCGTGCCGAGCTGGGTACGCACTGGGACGATTACGCCCAGCTACTGGTGCTCAACGCTTCGCACCTGCAGCCGAAGATGCTGCCATCGCTGCTGATCGGCGGCGGCATGCTGACCATGGCGCTGGGCCTGTTGTGGCGTTCGCGGCTGGCCTGGACCATGGCGCTGCTGCTGGAAATCGTCGGCACCTTCAGCCTGGTGATCGGCCAGCACAGCCATCACGACCATGTCCTGCTGGCGTATTTCGTCTTCGTGCTGGTGGCCTTGCTGTTCTCCTGGCGGCAGTTCGACCGCACCAGCGTCGCCGCCAGCACCTTGTTCGCACTGACATCGGTAGCGATGCTGCTGATGTACGCCACCTTCGGCGCGTACTATCTGGGCATGGATTTCAAGCCGCAGATCACTGACCTGGTCACGGCGCTGTACTTTTCCATGGTCACCATGAGCACGGTGGGTTACGGCGATATCACGCCGCAAACCTCCGAAGCCAAATTGTTCACCGTCTCGGTGATCGTGCTGGGCGTGGCGGTGTTCGCCACGTCGTTGACCGCGGTGATCGCGCCGATGGTCAGCCGCAGTCTGCAACGCATCGTCAATCGCAAGGGTTCGCGCATGAAACGTGAAAACCATTTCGTGGTGATCGGCAATACCTCGCTGGCCATCAACACCTGGCACGAGCTGGCCCGTCGCGGTCGCCCGGTCACCCGCCTGCTGCGCGAGGCACCGGAAGAAGGCGAGCTGAAGGACACCGATTACGTGGTGGGCGACCCCAGCAGCACCGAGATCCTGCGCGAGGCCGGCGCGCATCGCGCCGAAGCGGTGTTGGCGATGCTGGCCGACGATTCGGAAAACGCCTTCGTGGTGCTGGCGGTGAAAGAACTGGAAGGCCACGCGCGCACGGTCGCCGCGGTCAATGATGCGCGCCATCTCAGCCGCGTGAAGCTGGTGCAACCTGACGTGGTAATCGCCCCGCAAGTGCTCGGCGGCGAACTGCTGGCCATGCTGTTGTCCGGCGAACAGGTGACGCCGGACTTCGTGATGCAGCGCGTGTTCCAGCAGGTATCCGAACCCGCCAAGCCGAGCTGACGTTCAGCTCGCCGGCGCGCTCGGCACCACCACCATCCATGACACGCCGAAACGGTCTTCCAGCATGCCGAAGCTGCTGGCGAAGAAGCTCGGCCCCAGCGGCATCTGGACTTGCCCGCCTTCAGCGAGGGCGTCGAAGCGTCGCCGTGCATCGGCGTCACTTGTCGCAGTCAGCGACAAGGCCACGCCCTTGAACTGCGGCTGGCCGCTGCACATGCCGTCGGACATCATCAGTTGGGTCGAGCCCAACTGGATGCAAGCGTGCATGACCTTGTCCGCCGGCGGCTTCGTGCCGCCAGGGCAGCTGCCGTCCGGGCCGTCGCCGTAGCGCAACCGCATCAGCACTTCGGCATCCAGCGCCTGCCGATAGAAGTCGATGGCCTCATCGCAGCGGCCTTCGAAGAAAAGGTAGGGATTGATGTGCATGGGACGTCTTCCTTTGTCGTGGGCAATGGATTCCGGCATGGGATATCCATGGTCACGACGAACCAGCCGGCCCGAAATCGACACGTCGCAACCTGCGCCATCACCCCCGACGAATGGCGCATGTCCCTGCCACGGCCGGCGCCGCCTGCTACTGTTGGAAACGACTTGCCACACGCGCTGAACGGACGACAGCCCAAACGTCGCCGCCTGCCAAGGGGACCCACATCCATGCACACCCACCCATCACGCCGCACCGCTGCGCACGCACTTTTGCCGCTGGCCGCACTGCTCACGCTCGGCCTCGCCACTGCCGCGCAGGCAACCACGCCCGAACAGGCACGCTGGCAGCGCGAGTCGCAGGCCGTCACCATCACCCGCGATGACTGGGGCATTGCCCACGTGCACGGCAAGACCGATGCCGACGCAGTGTTCGGCATGGCCTACGCGCAAGCCGAGGACGACTTCAACCGGGTCGAGACCAACTACCTCAACGCCATGGGGCGGCTGGCCGAAACCGAGGGCCGGTCGGCAATCTGGCGCGATCTGCGCATGAAGCTGTTCATCGACCCGGTGGTACTGAAACAGAAGTACGCGCAAAGCCCGGCGTGGCTGAAAAAGCTGATGGACGCCTGGGCCGATGGCCTCAACGATTACCTGGCCACCCACCCGGACGTGCGCCCGCGCGTGATCCATCACTTCGAATCGTGGATGGCGCTGTCCTTCAGCGAAGGCAGCATCGGTGGCGATATCGAGCGCGTATCGCTGAAGCAACTGGCGGCTTTCTACGGTGACGAGCACCCGGCCCTCGCACAAGTGAATCCGCCTAGCTGGGCCGAACCCACCGGTTCCAACGGCATCGCCATCGCGCCGAAGCTCACCACGGACGGCCACGCGCTGCTGCTGATCAATCCGCATACCTCGTTCTATTTCCGCTCCGAGTTGCAGATGTCCAGCGACGAGGGACTGGACGCCTACGGCGCGGTGACCTGGGGCCAGTTCTTCGTCTACCAGGGCTTCAACCAGCATATCGGCTGGATGCATACCTCCACCGGCATGGATGCGGTGGATGAATTCGCCGAGACCATCGTGCACAAGGGCGGCAAGCTGTTCTATCGCTATGGCGACAAGCTGCTGCCAGTAACCAAACGCACGATTGTCGTGCCTTACCGAGCCACCGATGGCTCGATGACATCGCGCAGCTTTACCGCTTACTTCACCAAGCACGGCCCGATCGTGCGCAAGGCCGACGGCAAGTGGATCGCCACCGCGCTGATGAATCGTCCGATGCGCGCGCTGGAACAGAGCTGGCTGCGTACCAAGGCGCATGACTACGCCAGCTACATGAAAGTCGCCGAGCTCAAGGCCAACTCGTCCAACAACACGCTGTTCGCCGACGACAAGGGCGAGATCGCCTTCCTGATGCCGCAATTCGTGCCCAAACGCGACAACCGCTTCGATTACACCAAGCCGGTCGACGGCAGCAATCCGGCCACCGACTGGCACGGCCTGACCCCGCTGGACCAGTTGCCGCAAGCCGTGAATCCGCCCAACGGCTGGGCGATGAACACCAACGACTGGCCGTATTCGGCGGCCGGCAAATACAGCCCGAAAAAGGCCGACTTCCCGCGCTACATGGATACCTTCGGCGAGAATCCGCGCGGCATCCACGCCACGCAGATGCTTGCCGACGCCAGCGGCTTCAGTGTGCCCAAGCTGATCACCACGGCGTTCGATTCACATTTGCCGGCCTTCGCACGGCTGATCCCGATCCTGCTGCACGACTACGACGCGCTGCCCGCCAGCGATCCACAACGCGTGAAGCTGGCCGGGCCGATCGAACTGTTGCGCCACTGGGACGATCGCTGGGGCATCGCTTCCATGCCCACGTCGCTGGCGGTGTTCTGGGGCGACACCTTGTGGAACGAGACCTACGCCAAGGCCAGGGCACTCGGCGTTTCGCCGTACGCCTACATGGCCGGCGCCGCCGGTGCGCAGGAGCGATTGCATGCGCTGGACGAAGCCGTTGATCGGCTGGTCCACGACTTTGGCAGCTGGGGCGTGGCGTGGGGGCAGATCAACCGTTTCCAGCGCCTGGATGATGCCATCGCATCGCATTTCGACGACAGCAGGCCCAGCATTCCGGTGCCATTCGTGTCGTCGCGCTGGGGTTCACTGGCCTCGTTCGGCGCGCACCGCCGGCCGGGCACGAAGCGTTACTACGGCACCAGTGGCAACAGCTTCGTCGCGGTGGTCGAATTCGGCCCCAAGGTGAGCGCCCGCGCGATCACCGCCGGCGGCGAAAGCGGCCATCCCGGTTCGAAGCACTTCGACGACGAGGCCGAGCGCTACACCACCGGCAACCTGCGCACGGTGTACTTCTGGCCGGACCAGCTGAAGGGCCACACCGAGCGGGTTTACCACCCGGGCGGATAAGTCACGCCAGAGCTCGTGAAACGCCGCCACCAGTTTCAATGGTAGGAGCGCACCCTGTGCGCGAATGCTCTTGCCCGGTCGAAACCAAGAGCAATTCGCGCACAGGGTGCGCTCCTACATGGCTGAACTTGTCGTCGCTTCAGCCCCGCGCAGGAATCGCCAGCCCGCGCTGCACCGCTGGCCGCGCCAGGCCACGTTCAAGCCATGCCGCCACGTTGGCGAAGCGGTCGAACTGCACCAGCTCGCGCGCCTCGTAGAAGGTGATGAGGTTGTTCACCCAACCCAGCGTGGCGATGTCGGCAATGCTGTAATCGGCGCCCATGATCCAGTCGCGGCCGTCCAGTCGGCCATCCAGCACGCCGAGCAAGCGCTGCGACTCGGTGGCATAGCGCTGCAGCGGGCGCTTGTCCTCGTACGCCTTGCCGGCGAACTTGTTGAAGAAACCCACCTGCCCGAACATCGGCCCGATCGAGGCCATCTGGAAAAACACCCACTGGATCGTCTCCCAGCGACCGGCCGCATCGGATGGCATGAACTTGCCGCTCTTTTCGGCCAGGTACATCAGGATCGCGCCGGATTCGAACAGGCCCAGCGCTTTGCCATCCGGGCCGTCGGGGTCGATCATCGCGGGAATCTTGCCGTTGGGATTGAGTGCGAGGAACTCCGGCAGATGACTCTCGTCCTTCATGATGTCGACCAGATGCGCCTCGTAAGGCAAACCCGTCTCCTCCAGCATGATCGATGCCTTCACGCCATTGGGCGTGTTCAGCGAATACAGCTGGATACGATCGGGATGCGTCGCCGGCCAGCGACGGGCGACGGGAAAATCGGCAAGCGTGGACATGGCAAATTCCTGCGGGGCAAGTGCATGAGAATGGAGTCCGCGGCGAACCGATTCAATACGCCACACGTGGCGAGGCCAACGATTTGTCCCACATCAGTGCAAGAACGGGACCGAACGCGGTAACTTGAAGCATTGGCAATACCTGCAGCCGCCGTGGTGCCGGGAGTGGCGCAGGAACCGCAGCGCCACGTATCGCATCCCATGCGACAGCTACCTGTTCGCATGACCTTTTCCTCTTGCCTCGACGAAACGAAGGGCCCATGGTTTGAATTCCCCACGCCAAGACCGCACCCCCATGACGACGGCAGACGACCGACCACCGGCTTTCCCGCGCGGCATCAACCTGCACGGCGACGATCCGCAGGCCATGCGCCGGCAGCTGCGCGCGTATTTCACCAGCACGTTCGACCGCTACGAGTCGCTGTTCGAAACGCTGGCCTGCGATGCGGCGTATTACGAGCACGCCATCCCGTTGCGCCATCCGCTGATTTTCTACTTCGGCCACACCGCGACATTCTTCGTCAACAAGCTGCTGTTGACGCACCTGATCGACGAGCGCCTCGACCCGCGCATCGAATCGGTGTTCGCCGTCGGCGTGGACGAAATGAGCTGGGACGATCTCAACGAGGAGCGCTATGACTGGCCCAGCGTGGCCGAGGTCAAGGCGTATCGCGGCAAGGTGCGCGCGATGGTCACGCGGCTGATCGACGAAGCTCCGCTGTCGCTGCCGATCGACTGGAACCACCCATGGTGGGCCATCGTCATGGGCATCGAACACGAACGCATCCACCTGGAAACCTCATCGGTGCTGATTCGCCAGCACAAGCTGGCCTACGTGAAGCCGCACCCGCATTGGCGCCCGTGCACCGAGGCCGGCGCCGCGCCCGACAACAGCCTGGTCAAGATACCGGCTGGCAGCATCGTCCTGGGCAAGGACAAGAGCAGCCCGCGCTATGGCTGGGACAACGAATACGGCCGCCACGAAGCCGATGTCGCCGCGTTCCAGGCCAGTCGCCTATTGGTCAGCAACCAGGAATTCCTCGCCTTCGTCGAGGCCGGCGGCTACAGCCATCCGGGTTATTGGGAAGACGAAGGCAAGGAGTGGCTCGACTTCACCCACGCCGAGCATCCGAGTTTCTGGGTGCCTGCGTCGAACGGCTGGCGCCTGCGCCTGATGACCGAGGAAATTCCAATGCCATGGAACTGGCCGGTGGAGACCAACTATCACGAGGCCAAGGCCTTCTGCCGCTGGAAAGCCGCCTCCAGCGGCCAACCGGTGCGCCTGCCCACCGAGGATGAGTGGCAGCGCCTGCTCGACCACGCCGGGCAACGCGAGGTGGCCGATCGCGCCGATCACGCGAACCTGCAACTGACCCACTTCGCCTCGTCCTGTCCGGTCGACCGCTTCGCGCACGGCGACTTCTTCGACCTGACCGGCAATGTCTGGCAGTGGACCGAAACGCCGATCTACCCGTTCGAGGGTTTCGACGTCCATCCGATCTACGACGACTTCACCACACCCACCTTCGACGGACGCCACAACCTGATGAAGGGTGGCTCGTGGATATCCTGCGGCAACGAAGCCGAGCCGGAATCGCGTTACGCATTTCGCCGGCACTTCTTCCAGCACGCCGGTTTTCGCTACGTCGTCTCCAAGGAATTGAAACACGTGCCAGGCTCACACTACGAAACCGACAAGCTGCTTTCCGAGTACGCCGAGTTCCATTACGGCGACAGCTATTTCGACGTACCGAATTTCCCGAAGGCCCTGGTGGATCTGGCCATCGGCGCACTCGGCGATACGCCACGGCGCAAGGCGCTGGATCTTGGCTGCGCGTCCGGTCGCGCCACCTTCGAGCTGGCGCGCCACTTCGACCTCGTCACCGGCATCGACTTTTCCGCCCGCTTCATCGGCCAGGGCGTGGCGCTGGCGCGCGGCGAAAGCCTGCGCTACACACTGGTCGACGAAGGCGAACTGGTGCAGTACAAGTCGCGCAGCCTCGCGGATTTGGATCTGCAGGACACCGCCGGCAAGGTCGAATTTTTCCAGGGCGATGCCTGCAACCTGAAGCCGCAGTTCACCGACTACGACTTCATCATGGCCGCCAACCTGATCGACCGCCTGTACCAGCCGGCACGCTTTCTCGAAAGCGTGCACGAACGCCTGAACCTCGGCGGCATGCTGATGATCGCCTCGCCCTACACCTGGCTGACCGAGCACACGCCGCGCGCAGACTGGCTGGGCGGTTTCAAGAAGGACGGCGAGAACTTCGGCACGCTGGACGGGCTGAAGGCCGTTCTTGGCGCGCACTTCGAACCGGTGGGCGAGCCATGCGACGTTCCGTTCGTGATCCGCGAAACCCGGCACAAGTTCCAGCACACGCTGTCCGAGGCGACCTTCTGGAAACGGGTGCGCTGAAGCCGTCCCGCACCCAGCCGCACGCGCAAACCGCAACGAGACACTCCCTTGGCCCACGACTTCGACACCGTCATCGATCGCTCCGGCACCCACGCCACCAAGTTCGATGACCGCCAGCGCTATTTCGGCACGGAAGACGTCGATCCACTGTGGGTCGCCGACATGGATTTCGCCGCACCGGCTTGCGTGACGCAGGCGCTCGTGGCGCGCGCGCAACACCCGATCTACGGCTACACGCTCTACCCGGAAAGTCTGTATGAGGCCGTCATCCAGTGGTATGCGCGACGCCACCACTGGGCAATGCAACGCGAGTGGATGCTGGTGGGGCCGAGCGCCCTGCCCGCGCTGGCGGCGACCATGCAGGCCGTCACCAATCCCGGCGACGGCGTGATCATCCAGCCTCCGGTGTACACCGAGTTTGCCGCGATCATCCAGGCCAACCAGCGCCGCCCGATACTCAATCCACTGATCGAGACCGACGGCCACTACACCATGGATCTCGCGCAGCTGGAACACTGCGCTAGCCAGGGCGCACGCATGCTGCTGCTGTGCAGCCCGCACAACCCGGTCGGCCGGGTCTGGCGTGCGGACGAATTGCATGAAGTCCTGCGGATTGCCCGGCGACACGATCTCACCGTGGTCTCGGACGACATCCATTGCGACCTGGTGTACTCCGACGCGCGCCACACCATGCTCGGCAGCCTGGCGCAAGCGGGCGACAAGATCATCACCAGCATCTCGCCGGGCAAGACCTTCAACCTGCAGGGGCTCGGCCTGTCGGCGCTGGTCATTCCGCACGAAGCGCAGCGCACGGCCGTGGCGCGCGTCTTTGCATCCATGCATCTGGACCAGTGCCACCCCTTCAGCATCACCGCCTTCGAAGCGGCCTATCGCGGAGGCGGCGAGTGGCTGGACGCGTTACTGGCCTACCTTGAAACCACGCGCGATTTCGTCGCCGATTACCTGCGCGCGCACATCCCGCAGATTCGCCTTGTTCGCCCCCAGGCGACCTATCTGCTGTGGCTGGACTGTCGTGGCCTGGGCATGAATGACGCCGCGTTGCGCGACTTCTTCATCAAGCAGGGCAAGGTCGGCATGAATCCGGGAGTGATCTACGGGGCCGGCGGAAGCGGCTTCATGCGCATGAACATCGGTGCGCCGCGTCAGCGCATTCGCGCTGCATTGGAATCGATCAAGGCCGCACTGATCGGCTGAACCGGCAAATGCGGCTTACAGCCCCGCCCCTTCCCCCCGTCGAACGGGCGGAAAAATTCCGGCAACCGGCGAATCAGACGCGCAGCCGCCTGACTTCAACACGCCGACAGCGCGTGCAATGTCGCCGGTCCGGCTCGGACCTTGCCCATCGATGTCCAACTATGCGGCACAACAGCCGCGTCACTCTGTAGCCCAGTTTCATCACACGCCCCCAACTGTCCGCTGGAAGGACGTGCCTTGTCCACCAGCGTCAGTGACACCACGAGCCAGCGCACCCGGCCAGCCCGAAACGAAATCAACATAATGTGAATTCTATCGCGGTTCAATTTTTTTAAAAGTGGCAGAGAGGCATGTTTTTAGTCTTGACTTTACTGCCTCGTGGATATCGCCGGCCCGCCAACCGACCGAAGCCATGACCGAGCCTCCGACTCCCAGACAGCAAAAAGCCTGACACATGCATGTGTCAGGCTCTGGACAAATCAGCTGCCGTCGATCCGAGGTCGGACAAGCACCAGTGGCCGCTGGCCAAGGCACCGCCGCAACGATGCCTGCGCTACTGGCAGCGGGTGACGGTAGTCATCGTCATTTGCTGGCCGTTTCCGAACACTGGCCCGGCGCGCAATCGAAGTCCACCTCGCTCCCGCGCCCGACGATCACCGGCACGTTCAGGTGCTTCATCACGGCATGACCGCCTTCCTTCAGCGTAACCGTGTAATTGCCGACCGGAAGCTCCCTGATGGAATAGCGGCCATTGGAATCCACCTTGACCTGACGATGGGCCCCGGTGGTGGTGCTGCGCGCCGCAACGGCATAACCCATCGGCGCCTTGCCGAAGACCTTGCCCGCGGTGGCCTGTGCGTTGACCACGCTGGCTCCCGTCATGGCAAAGCCACCGACAACAAGCGCCAGCAGCAGGCTGCGGCCGTGGCGGCGCGAAGACGAATGATTCGAGAAGATGCTGTTCATGGGATGGCTCGCTTCTTGTGATTATTGATGTGGGGCATGGGCTTGCCATGGGGAATGGCAGTCAGCTCATGGGGACGCGGGATGCTTCTGACCGAATGTCCGACTTCGGATCGAGCGTCTGCAACACGCAACGCCCGCACCCTTGTCTCCCGAGACAGGAACCTGACGTCGGGAGATGCTGCGCAGACTACCCACTGGACATGACACATCGAAGAGCCAGAGGTCATGGGGCGCCAAAGGTCATGACCACCCGAGCCGGGAAGCAGGCTTTGACGCAACACCCCCACGCATGAGGCAGCTTCACTCGATCATCCCGTCCGGAATGAATCGGGCGCTGTCCGGGTCTCGGGTTCCGGATGACGGCCGCGCCATCGTCGCCGCGCGAAAAGCCTCAACCAGGGACCCAAGTGGAAGACGCTCATCCATCCGTACATCAGCACCATGCCGTCGAGTGGCGCTGCCCCCTCCGCAACCGGACAAGACATGTTCATCGGGCCGCCGCCGAGGAAGCCGGCCAGGCATGCCATCAGGGCAAAGGTCGGCGCAGCCGCCAACCCGATCCCATGCGCCGCGCGACGAAATGCCGGATCGAAACGCCCACGCCCGGCTGCCACACGAGGACGTGTGTCGACCGACGTTTCCGCCGCCTCACCCTTTCCTAGGAGCGCCACAGCGGCGCCGTCGCGACGGGGTTCAACGCTGGTCGTACTTGTCATGGTGCCGCCACCAGACGCCGTTTTCATCGCGCCCGCGTGGCGCCCGATCGAGCCACGGGTACATGCCCCAAAGCGCGTCCAGCCCGCGCGCATAGGTGGAATACGTGTGATAGACGATGCCGTCTTCCAGCGCGAATGCACTCATGCCTGGCATCTCGCGCAGGTAGGTGGCCACACCCGTCTGCGTCATCGCCGCGATCTGTCCGACGAAACCGTCCGCACCGGCTTTCAGCGCCGGCCTCACGTCCATCGACTGGTAGTTGTAATCCACCGGGCCCTTGCGCAGCTGTTCTTCGCTGAACGCGACGTTGAAGTCGAAGCCGAACTCCCCGTCGGGTGCCGACGCCCATGGAAAGGTCCAGCCCATCCTCTGCTGAAACGCCTGCAGCTTCGCCAGCGGCGCCCGCGACACCGCGGTGAATGCCACGTCGTGGTTTTCAAGATGGACGACGGAACCGCTGAAGCCATCCGCGATGGCCGAGCAGGAGGGGCAACCGGCCGCGTAGTCGGGGCCGAACATGAAGTGATAGACCAGCAACTGCGAGCGCCCGCGGAAAAGATCCGCCAGCGACACACTGCCCTGCCCGGTCTCGAACCGATACGCCTTGTCGACCGCTACCCACGGCAGTGCCTGCCGCTGGCGCGCCAGCGCATCGCTGCGTCGCGTCAGCGCCTTCTCCGCGTCCAGCAACTCGAGACGCGCCGCCAGCCACTCTTCGCGTGTTCCCGTCTTGCGTGTGTTCATCGCTTCTCTCCTTCGCCGATTCAGGCTGCCACCGGTTCGTTGCGTGCGTAACCATCCAGTTGATTGCGCAAGGCGGCATCGAACGCCGGCCGCGCCTCGCAACGCTCGACGTAGGCCACCAGCGACGGGAACCGGGCCAGCAAGTTCGTGTGGCGGATGAACCGCAACACGGTGGTCATGAGGATGTCGGCCGCCGTGAAACGACCGAGCAGGTAATCGCGATCCGCGAGACATTCGGACAGCGCCGCCAATCGGTGATTCACCTCGTCGACAACGGCGGGTCGCCGCAGCGGCACCCAAGCCTCTTCGCCGTGCAGCACATCCATCACGAACAAATTCCACAATGGCGGCTCGACGGTATTGAGTGCCGTAAACATCCAGCCAAGCGTTTCCGCGCGTCGGTCGGCAGGCATCAGCGCCTCACACTGTTCGGCAATCGCATGGACGATGGCGCCCGACTCGATCATGGCCCCGTCGGCGGATTCGAGAACCGGCACCATGCCGAAAGGATGCTTGTGTCGGTAGTCCCCGGAGTTTCGCTCCCCGGTGTCGATGCAGCGGCTTTCATAGGCAAGCCCGGCCTCTTCCAGCGCCCAGCGTACGCGCAGGTCTCGCACCAGCCCCTGGGCGACGGGTGGCACCCAGCTGAATCCCCACACAGTGATCTTTTTCATGTCGTCTTTCCTCGCGTTGGCATCTCGTCCGTGCCCGTTGCCGCCGGCACGTGGGCGGGTGATCGTGGGATAGACTGCGACCGGGCCATCAAAGGGTGGGAGTGACAACTTTGGCGGGATTCAACAAGGTTCGCTGACATGAGCTCGATCGAGTGGACGCCCTGATCACCGCCGCGGCGCGTGCGCTTGCAGCGGGCGATCCGCTCGGCGCATTGAAACGGGTCGCCTTGCGCGACGACGCGCCGGCGCTGGCACTGCGCGGCATCGCGATGGCCCAGCTCGGCGATTTCGCGCGGGCAAAGGCATTGCTGCGCCGCGCCGTGCGCGCCTTCGGCCCGCACGAAGCGTTGGCCCGCGCGCGCTGTGCCGTCGCCGAAGCCGAGATCGCGCTTGTTTCGCGCGAACTGGGCCAGTCGGCCAAGGCGCTGGATATCGCACGAGCCACGCTGGAAGCACACGGCGATCGGGTGAACGCCGCGTACGCGCGCTACCTGCAAGCCCGGCGCCTGCTGCTGATCGGGCACCTCGACGATGCCGAGCGCACGCTCGCCGAACTCGATGTGACCGTGCTGCCACCGGCATCGCAGGCCTCCTGCGAGCTGGTCGTTGCCGGCCTGGCCATGCGTCGGCTGCACGCAGCGGCGGCGCGCAATGCAATGGCCCGGGCCGAACAGGCAGCGCAACGAGCGGGCATTCCGGCACTCACCGCGGAAGTCCAAAACACCTTCCGCGCGCTTGAACGTCCCTGTGCACGGCTGGTCACACGCGGCGATGAGCGACCACTTCGACTCGATGAGGTCGAAACATTGCTGGCCTCCTCTGCCTTCGTCGTGGATGCATGCCGCCACGTGCTGCGCGATGCACGCTCGATGGTTTCGCTGGAACGGCGCCCGGTGTTGTTCGCGCTCGCCGGAGCCCTGGCCGAAGCGTGGCCCGGCGATGTGCCGCGGGCCACCCTGATCGAGCGCGCCTTCCGTACGAAACATGCCGACGAAACACATCGCGCGCGCCTGCGCGTCGAAGTGGGACGCCTGCGCACGCTGCTTCGCGCGACGGCCGATATCAGTGCGACCCGGCGCGGCTTCACGCTGGTACCGCGCCACGCAAGCGACGTTGTCGTGCTGGCCCGGCCGGTCGACGATGCGCATGCCGCCGTGCTGGCCTTGCTCGCCGACGGGGAAGCCTGGTCAAGTTCGGCGCTGGCGCTGGCGCTCGGCACCAGTCAACGCAGCGTGCAGCGTGCGCTGGAGGCCCTGGCGGCCGCCAACAAGGTGGACTCGTTCGGCCGTGGTCGGGCACGCCGCTGGATCACGCCGCCCGTGCCGGGATTCCCGACAAGCTTGTTACTCCGTGCCCCCTTCCCCGGTAGCTAGGATGGACGCATGAAACGATCAAACGCCGAAATCATCAGCGAGTACGGTCCCTTTGCGGGTGTCGACAACGTGGGTGGCGTCACCTACGACGGCGAGCATGTGTGGTTTGCCGGTGGCGACACGCTCGCGTCCTTCGACCCGGCCGGATCGGAGGCATCGCGCAGCATCGATGTCACCGCGCATGCGGGCACGGCCTTCGACGGTCACCACCTGTTCCAGATCGCCGAAAATCGCATTCGGAAGATCGACCCGGCCAGCGGCCGTGTGCTCGCCACCATCCCGGCACCGGGTGCTGGCGGCGACTCCGGACTGGCATGGGCCGAGGGTACGCTCTGGGTCGGCCAGTACCGCGAGCGCAAGATCCATCAGGTCAACCCCGACACCGGCGCGGTGCTTCGCACCATCACCTGCGACCGGTTCGTCACCGGCGTCACCTGGGTCGACGGCGAGCTTTGGCACGGCACCTGGGAGGGCGACGAGAGCGATGTGCGGCGCATCGACCCCGCCACGGGCGAAGTGCTCGAAAGCCTGCAGATGCCGGCTGGCGTGGGTGTGTCGGGGCTCGAATCCGATGGCGGCGACCGCTTCTTCTGCGGCGGCGGGAGCAGCGGCAAGATCACCGCCATCCGCCGGCCAAAAAGCCGGACCGGCTCACCCTGAGGCGCATCGCGTCCAGACGATTGCTCCGTTGGCGAGCCGTGAGGCACACGCCGGGGCTTTGCCCCTGACTCGACTTCCCCCTCATGTCGATCTGCGTATCCCTCATTCGTCGTAGAGAATGAAGAGCACGCCCCCTGAACCAGGAGAGTCGACATGGTCCGCAAGAACACGATCTGCCTCTGGTATGACGGCACCGCGCTGGACGCCGCCACCTTCTACGCCGAAACCTTCCAGGAAAGCAGCGTGGACGCCGTCCACCGCGCCCCCGGCGACTATCCTGCCGGCAAGCAGGGCGACGTGCTGACCGTGGAATTCACGGTCATGGGCATTCCCTGTCTTGGCCTGAATGGAGGCCCGGGCGTACCGCACACCGATGCGTTCTCGTTCCAGGTGGCCACGGAAGACCAGGCCGAAACCGATCGCCTGTGGAACGCGATCATCGACCACGGCGGCCACGCCGTTCAATGCGGCTGGTGCAAGGACCAATGGGGCTTGTCCTGGCAAATCACCCCGCGCGTACTGAGCAACGCCATCACCCATCCCGACCCCGCAGCGGCCAAACGCGCCTTCGACGCCATGATGGGGATGACCAAGATCGACATCGCCGCGATCGAGGCCGCGCTGCGCGGATAGCCGTGCTTGACCGGCTGCGACTTGAGGTGGCGTGGAATCAGCGGGGCGAAAGTACGCCCCGGCTTCCATGGCATGCCTTTCCGCGCCGAGCTTCGCCCCGACTCGGCCAGAATCGAACGCGTACATCCCGCGCCATCCTGCCTTCCCATGGCATGGTGCCACTCTCCGGAGCTTTCGCATGATCCCCACCATCACCGCTTTTGAAAGTTCGCCCGACCGCGGCCAGGGACTCGCGCGCGACATGCGCGTGCGCTGGGCGCTGGAAGAAGTAGGCCAACCGTACGAGGTCCGCCTGCTGTCGTTCAGCGCGATGAAGGAACCCGCGCATCGTGCCCTGCATCCCTTCGGCCAGATTCCCACCTACGAGGAAGGCGATCTCGTCCTGTTCGAGTCCGGCGCCATCGTGTTGCATATCGCGCAGCACCACGCCGGTTTGCTGCCGGACGATGCCAATGCCCAGGCGCGGGCAATCGCCTGGATGTTTGCCGCGCTCAACACGGTCGAATCGCCCATTCTTGAATTGCAGACCGCCAAGTTCCAGGAGGGCGACAAACCCTGGGCAGCGCAGCGCCTGCCACTGGTCCTGGACCGTATCCGCCACCGGTTGGGCGATCTTTCCACGCGCCTCGGCGAAGCCGACTGGCTCGATGGCGCATTCAGCGCCGGCGATCTGATGATGGTCGGCGTACTGCTCCGCCTGAAAGCATCCGGCCTGCTGGACGAATACCCGAACCTCGCCGCCTACGTCGCCCGTGCCAAAGCGCGCCCCGCCTTCAAGCGGGCTTTCGACGCGCAGTGGGCGGTGTTCGCGGGCACGGGCTGAAGTACCGACAGGCCTGCTGCAGCCTGCAGGCCACGCTCCTAGACCGTCGTGGCGCTGGCCAATGCCTTTGCCTTTTTCACAAAGTCCGCCAGCAGCAGGACCATGGCGTCCTTGACTCCCTTGGGCGCGGTCTTCAAGGAACCGGCGTTGAACGGTGGATCGGGGTCGTACTCGCTGACGAGCTGACAGCATTCGGCATAGGTCTGGTCGCGCAGCTCCGCGACCATGCTGAGGCCGAAATCGAGTCCGGCGGTCACGCCCGCGCCGGTAACGCGGTTGCGATCACGCACGACGCGGGCCTCGGTCGGGATCGCGCCAAAGCCCGCCAGCACATCGCGCACCGACCAGTGGGACGTCGCCTTGTAGCCTTTCAACAATCCCGCCGCGCCCAGGATCAACGAGCCCGAGCAGACGCTGGTGATGTATTTCGCCCGCGCGCCGCGATCAGACATGAAGGCCAGCGTCGCGGGATCGGCGGCCGCCGCCAGCGTGCCGTCCGTGCCACCCGGGGCGAACAGCACGGTGAGATCGCGCGGACAACTTTCGAAGGTAGCGGTGGGAACAATCGTCACCCCGGCGTCGCTGGTCACCGGATCGAGCGACTTCGCGACAAGGTGAATCTTCGCCCCCATCATCGAACCGAACATGCATTGCGGCCCGATCAGGTCCATCACCGTCATGCCGGGATACATCAGCATGCCGATCTGCTCGTCCCCCAGCCAGTGCACCTTGTTCATTTCAGGACCCATGTCGGGCATTTTGTGTTCGGGCATCGACGCAGGCGTTTGTGCGAATGCCGTGCCGGCCATGCTGGCGACGAACGGGGCGAGCAGCGCCAGTTTGACGACGTTGCGGCGGTTGATGTCAGTCATTTCCTGATGTCCTGTGGAAGGGATGGCGGTCAGCCCGGTGTTCTTCAGAGGCTGGTTTTCAGCGTGACGTAGACCGAGCGAGGCTGGGTCGGGATCACGACCGGGAACGAGAGGTACTGGTACGTATCGAAGGCGTTGCGTCCAAACAGATTCACCGCTGAGAGTTCGACCGTGAACCGGCCAAAATCGTAGGCAGCTTGCGCATCCACCACGGCATAGCCCGGCACCGGCACGCTGTTTGGCAAGGTGATGTCGCGCGCGCTGAACGCGGTGACGCCGGCGCCGAACGACAAGCCTTTGGCGAAGCCGCCCAGTACCCGATAGCGGGCTGCGACACGCCCGCTGTTCCGTGGCACGCGCGGCAACCTGTCGCCGACCGGGATGATCGTGTCCTTCGTCACCTCGGCCTCGGTGTGGGCATAGTTCGCGAGCAGCGAGAACGCCGGCACCGGCTCCCAGGTGAGGTCGCCCTCCACGCCCCGCGCGCGTTGCTCGCCGCTCTGGATCGAGAACAACGGATGGTTCGGGTCGGCAGTCGCCACGTTGCGGCGGGTCTGCTCGAACGCGGCGACCGTGCCCGACAAGCCGCTTCGTGTCAGCGCGAACTTCAGCCCGCCCTCGACGTTGCGGGATGTCTCGGGCTTGGGTGGTTCGAGGCCGATGAAGTTGACTGCCCCACGAAACCCGGTGGCATAAGCCGCATAAAGCGCCACGCCGGGTACGAGGTCGAACGTTGCGCCGACTCGTGGCGTCACGCGCGAGTAGCGGGTGTCGATGCCCTGTTCTATCTGGCGCAAGTTGAATTGCGTCAAACGCAGCGAGCCCAGCAGATGCAACCGTCCGTAAGTCGCCTGATCTTGCACATAGGCAGCGACCGTCCGGTAGCGGTTGGTCTGCGTCGTGCTCGCCGATGGTATCGCGCCGAATGCCAACGTGTAGTTCGGTCGCGCCAGGTCGAGCTCGCCCACGGGCACGCCATCGAACCTGACCGCCGAGTCGACGCGGGTGCGATCGACATCGATGCCACCCAGCAGCTCATGCTGGCCACCGAGCGCATCCACGCGCACCGACAGGTTGGCATCGAGCGTGTCCTCCTTCACGGTGTTCGGAAGATAGAGGGTAAAGATGGGATAGACGGTCGGTGTCGCCGGATCGGGCGGCAGGAACTCCGGATAGACGAAGCTGCCATAGTCGCGAACACGGCCATCGAAATGGCGCCCGGTCACCGTCAGGCGCACGTCGTCACTGAAGTCGTGCCGAAACTCGGCCGTGGTCAGGCGGTTCTCGGTCGTCGAGCGCGGCTGGCCCGTGGTCGTGCCCGGGAAGGCATCGCGATCCAGTTGGCCGGCCAGCGCCTGAGCGGCGGGCAAGCCGGAATATTCGACCTGACTGCGGCGGTCGTATTGCCCGCGCAGCAGCAGTTCGGTGTCCGGATCCAGTTGGAACGACAGGCTGGGCTGCACTGACCAGCGATCACCCTTGAGCTTGTCGATCCAGCTTTTGTTGCCCTGGTAATCAGCTGTAATCCGCGCAGCGACTCCAGCGCCCAGCGGCACGTTGAGATCGGCATAGGGATTCCAGGTCGAGAAGCTGCCGGTGCGCAATGCCACGAAGCCGCCCGCCTCGGCTTCCGGCCGCTTGGAGACGACGTTAATGAGACCACCCAACGGCGCACCCGCACCGCCGCCGTACACGGTGGACGTCGGGCCCTTCAACACCTCGACGCGCTCGATTCCCACAAGGCTGGTCGGGTCGATGGACGCAGTCGTACCGAAGGCGGGCAAGCCATCCAGATAAATCTCGGCCGGGAAGCCACGCACGATCGGCTGGGTGAACAAGGTTTCCTCCGGCCGGGTGGGAGTCACGCCTGAAACATTCACCAAAGCGTCGGCCAGGGTCTGGCGATCCTGCTCGTCTAGCAGCGTGCGGGTAAGCACTTGAACCGACTGCGGCACGTCGATCAACGCGGTATCGGTGCGCGTGGCCGAACGGGAACCGGTTGCGGCGTAGCCCTCGGGCGTCGCCGTGACGACGACCGATCCAAGCGTCCAAACCCGCTTCTTGTCATGCTCGTGGCGAGCCGGAACGGACGCCCTCGTCGCGTCATTTGTCGCCACCACGGGCGATGCGATGCCGGCAACATGCTTGCCGACGCTGTGACGCATGTCCTGTTCTGGCATCCGGGTCTCAAGCCTTCCTGTCGCCACAGGCGGCTGTACCACCGCGAGGCTGACCGCTGCAGCCGGCACAGATCGGTTGCGAGTCTGCATCGGCTCATCGGCCAACGACACAGGGCAATGGATGGACGCCAGTCCGCCGGTGATGGCGACGAAAAGCGGCATGCGAAAACCTGCAGGGCGCGCGGCAGACAAGGCGCGCCCTGTTTTGTATCGAGCCTTCATGGCTGCGCGCGCCTCGGGCCCGGGCAACGCTCGAAGATGGCATTCCGAGTCGCAGCGAGGCACCCAGTGGCTTGCACGACAGGCCGCACGATGGCGTTGATCCAGCCATTCATCATCGTGCCCCAATAGCCGACGCCATGGCGGCGTGCTGCACAAAAACACGGCTGGCCGAGGATGCCGCGTCTCGCTCGGCATCACGCAGGATGCGCTTCAGGAAGACGATGACGGCGTCGCCCCGGTTGGCCTGCACAAGTTCCCGCGCCGTATTGCCATAGGGAAACAGGGGCGTCTCGAAGAACCATTCCCGTACTGCATTGGCATCGGGTTCAACGTGGTCGGCCAGGCAAAAAATTTCGTCTATCAATTCGTCGATCATTTCAGGTTCCTCGACATCGGCAGCACGTGCCGAAGTGACCCCTGGTCATTCGCCATGGGCGTCTGTTGGGTTACAAATTCACTGCGTTTTGCTTGATGGGCCATGCCATGAAATGCATGGCTTCTCGAAACGCACGGGCACATTCCACGGCCCATCGGCAAATCCCGGGCAACACAAAGCCATGCAGCGACCACGCCGCAGTCAGACAAACGGGAAACGCGTCGAACCGGCCTAGCTTTCCGACAGACTTGCCGCGTTATGGGCCGTCATTCGGCGGATGCTTTGCGGCGGATGTCCGAGCACGCGTATGAAAGCGCGACGCATTCTCTCGGGATCCTTGAAGAACGCATGGGCGATGACTTCGATGGGTTCCGCACTTCGCTCGACCCGCTGGCGCGCCACTTCCACGCGCAAGCGCTCGACGGCCTTGGCGGGCGTTTCTCCCGTCTCGGCAAGAAACGCACGACCAAACTGCCTGGGACTGATGCATGCGACGGAAGCCAGTTGTTCGGTCGACAACGACTCGTGCAAGTGCTCGCGCATGTAGGTGAGAACCTCGCGGATCCTGTCCGATTCCGGCTGCATGTCGGCGATGGCCGAGAATTGCGATTGCCCGCCCGGACGACGGTGGTAGACCACCAGCATTTGCGCCACGCCATGGGATATGGCGCTCCCGAGATCGTCATCGATCATGGCCAGCGCCAGATCGATTCCGGCGGTGACACCGGCAGAAGTCCAGATGCCGCGGTCCTTCGTGAAAATGCGATCGGGCTCGACCTTGATGTCGGGGAACTGGCGCTGCAATTGCTTCGCATATTTCCAATGCGTGGTGGCGCGACGCCCCTCCAGCAGGCCTGCGGCAGCGAGCAGGAATGCGCCAGTGCACACACTCGCAATGCGTCGGGTGTTTTTTGCCGCCGCCTTGCCCAGATGGGCTGATATCGCGGACAAATCGTGCAGATCAACCGACGTGCCTCCGCCGGAGACAATCAGGGTGTCGTACGCACTCGACCGGATTTTCCGCGTGACGACCTCCAGGCCGGACGAGCTCACGATGCCGCCACCGGTCAATGAAACGACATGGCACCGGTAGGGAATGCCCGTACTGATCCGTCGGGCCGTATCGAAGGCGGCCAGCGGGCCGCTCAAATCCAGTATCTGGAAGCCGGGGAAAACCAGGAATGCGATATCACGCGTGGCTTCGTCTTTGCTCGCTGCGTTTTTCTGCATGACAGCCTCCGACCAATAGGGAAGGTCTGATCAATCGGCTTTTTTGCCCGTCATTCCTGCGGCTCTCAACGGCCGAAGGGCCGGTCAAGCAGGAATCCAGTGACTCTGCTTTCAATGACCTATAGACACTGGATCCCAGCTTTCGCTGGGATGACGAGCAAAATCAGACCTTCCATAGGTTCTCTGCGACCCATGTTGTCCGCAAACGTCACGGACAACGCCATTCATGCCTGCATGATGCAGCCAAAGGTGAATGACTCAAAGGACTAATATCCCTCAAAAAGCGTCACTCGCAAGGAAGGCATGGGCGACCCACGCCGCGTACACGGAAAAACACGCAACCACCGCTCCCACCATGCGTCACAGGCCGCGACCGGCCTGTGTCCGGGAATGAGGGAAATCTGTCCTTTCGGCCCGATGACGTCTTGGCGAGAATGCCCCGATTATTCGATCGATCGGAGAGTCAGCATGCCAGTCTGCCGTTGCTCAGCCATCGATCTCCCCTGCTAGCACGCGGCATGAAAAGGTTCGGAAAACACCCACGACGGGGTTCTTCGCGGCGCGTTGCATCTGCGCGCGATGCAACGCCGACACTGCGCTCCAACGCGTTTGTCCTGGCCATCGCGCAAGGCCTTTTTACCGCCGCGATCGCCATCGACCTCACCTTGACGGGGCTGACCGGCTACCAGCTCGCCCCCGACAAATCCCTGGCAACGCTGCCGTTCGCAATGATCACGGTGGCGGGCGCCGTGACGACCTTGCTGGCCTCCATCCTGATGCAGCGCATCGGCCGGCGTTGGGGCTTTGTCACCGGGGCGGTGTTTTGCGCCACCGGCGGGGCCATCTCCGTCTGGTCGGTGTTTCACGCCAACTTCTGGTTGTTCTGCCTTGGCACCGCGGCGGTCGGCGTTTTCCAGGCGTTCGCCCAGTATTACCGGCTTGCTGCGGCCGATTCGGTGGATGTTGCACACAAGGCAAGCGTCATCTCGATGGTTTTGGCCGGTGGCGTGATCGCCGCCGTGATCGGCCCCGCCCTGGCGGCATGGAGCAAGAACCTGTTCTCGACGCTGTTCGCAGGCTCCTATCTGGTCGTCAGCGTGCTTGGCGTTGCGTCGGCGGTTCTTCTCGCCGTAGGGTTCCGCGACACGGAACCCGGCACCGGCGTGTCTGATGACGCGGCGCTGCCTGCCCGACGCTTGCGGATCGTTTTTTCGCAACCGATTTCACTCGCCGCACTGGCCAACACCGTCATTGGCGGCGTGGTGATGATGTTCGTCATGACGGCCACTCCCCTCGCCGCGATCGACAGTCATCGCACCATCAATGACGGCGCCCATATCATCCAGTGGCATCTGGTGGGCATGTACGCACCGTCCTTTTTCGCTGGTCGCCTGATCAAGCGTTTTGGCATGTCGCCCGTCCTGTTTGCCGGTATGGTGCTGACCGCGACGTGCGGGCTGATTGCCGCCATGTCGACCAGCCTGACGGCGTTCTACCTCGCGCTGTTTTGTCTCGGCATGGGCTGGAACTTCATGTTCGTGGGTGGGACGACGCTTCTCGCCTCGTGCCACACGCCGCCGGAACGCGCCCGCGTCCAAGGCGTGGCCGAACTGGTCCGTTATGGACTGACTGCAGTGGCGGCGCTCGGCGCCGGCCCCGTGCTTGAGCGGTTCGGCTGGCTGGATCTGAACATCATCACTTTTCCGCTGCTGGCGATCGCTGCGGTCATGACGCTGATCTGGATGAGGGCCGATCGCGCCGGCAAGGCCGTGACTTCGCATGACGTGCAACGTGCCGGCTGACTTGCCCGACAAGGCCACGTCGCGACGTGGCCTTGCGGAAAACGCGCCGACGCACCTGATTGACGGGAAAGCATTCTGCCTGAGCGAGCGCTTTACACCGCCTTGGCGTCGATGAACTGCCTCACCACGTCGACGGCCTCGGCAATCGTGTAATGGTCAGACGCGGGCCCCAGCTGGATTTCGGCCATTGCATGGCCGGCCAGCGGCGCTTCGCTGAAACCATCGAACAACCAGCGCTTGTGTTCGGCGGCAAACCTCGCGTGGCGTGCCGCCAGCTCGGAAGGCGTACCTGCCAGCCACACCTGGAATGCATTGGTGTGCGGTCGGGCCGGATGCACCAGCAGCCCGGGCAGTTCGTTCAAGCCGGCAGCCAATGCGCGCGCACGCGCCACGAATCCCCGCAACCGCGGCGCCAACGTGTCCAGTCCATCCAGTGCGGCGATGGCATAGGGATAGGCGGTAAACAGATCACCGCCATAGCGGGTCTTCCATGGACGCAGCGAATCGATGAACGCCTGCGTGCCGGTCACCATCGCGCCGCCGAGCCCACCGAGTCCCTTGTAGTACGAGACATACACGCTGTCCGCCAGCGCCGCCAATTCGGCCTCGGATATGCCGTAGCCGGCCGCCGCTTCCCACAGCCGCGCGCCATCGAAATGCAGCGGAATGCCCTGCCGGCGACACCATGCCGAGATGGCGCGCAAATCAACGAGATCCGGCAGCAGGAAACCGGCGCGCCGCAACGGCAGCTCGATCACCACGGCAGCCAGCGGCTCGGTCAGTGCGGCCAGCGCCTTGGCGCCCAACGGCGCATGGCGGCCAAGCCGAATCGCCGTCAGGCCTGCCGATCGCTCGATCGCACCAGCTTCGTCGATATCCATGTGGCTCAGCGGGTGAATCACCACGTTTCGACACGCGCGCGCCTGCGCATACGCACGCAGCACGCACAACTGCGCGGTGACACCCTTGATGAAGAACAGCCCCGCCTGCTTGCCGAGTTTTGCCGTGGTGGCCTGCTCCAGTCGCACGACCGCTCCGCCAGCGCCGTAATCGTCGATTGCGTCGACCGCGGCAGGATGCGCCGCCAGCCGCGCCAGCGTTTCGGCGGCAGACGGTGGAAGCGGGCGCGAAAGCACGAAGTCACAGCCTTGCTTGATCTCGCGGTCGGATCGGTTCATCGCTTCATGGGCCTGGGTGGAAAGTGGCGGATCAACTTGCGGGGCACTCATGGTAAGCGATGAGGCTGCTCCCATCCCCACCCCGTCAGGCATTCAACTCACGTGCCCATCCTCGGGATGTTCGTTGCTGCCCGACGCCAGCAGCGGAAATGCCGTGATGCGAAGTTTGGGCGCCGCATATGGCATCAGGGTGAGCATGACCGGCACGTCGGTCGCGTCGGCCTGTGGCCGGCGCGGCACCGGGTCGGCCGCGCCCTCTTCCGCTTTCCAGGTTGCCACCGGGCGTCCTTCCACGCTGAGTGTCACTGGCGGGTGCCGCCGCGAGAACGGCACCGGTCCCACCGGCTGTTCGGCTCGGCGGAAGCTCGCGTTATCCGGCAAGCCCATGTTCCAGCGCGAGGCGGGATAGACCATCCAGTCCGCGGTCAAGCCACGCTGGCGCCACTTGATCCACGATTCGGCGATGGGCAGTGCAAACACCAGGGCGCCATCGCGCACGCTGACCGAATCGTTGAAGCCGGGTACGGTCTTCGGCACGCTGGCAAAGGTCAGCGCAATCGTGTCGCCACGTTGCCACTCGCGCTGCAGCGTGAGGAAACGCCCGGCCGATCCGGATGCTTGCGCGTGGCCATTCACCGTCAGCGTCGAGCCCGTCGCCCAGCCAGGAATGCGCAGCTTCAATGCAAATGCGACCGCCCGCGCCGGATGCAAGACGATCTCCACGCGCGACCGAAACGGATAGTCGGTGCTTTGTTCGATCCGCAACGGCACACCGTGCACAACCGTCTGCAGCGTACATGGCGCATAGACCGTCGCCGCCATGCCGCCGTCTGCCGTCGCCATCCACAGGCTCTGGGTGAGCTTGGGCCAACCCTGGTGGAAATTCGCGGTGCAGCAGCCGAAGTGCGGCTCCAATCCGAACAGGTTCGACTCCGGGCCGTTGGTGGTCCATGGGCGCCGATGCAGGCTGGATTCCACCTGGTTCGGTTCCTGGTCGTATTGATGCGCCCACATGTCGTCGGTGAAGGTGCCCGGCAACGCGTTGTAGGCAATCGTTTCCAGCCGATCGGCCAAGGCCGGGTCACCGGTGATGGCCAGTGCCACCTCCAACGAAAACATCGTTTCCACCACCGTGCACAGTTCTGTGCCCTGCGACGGATTGCGGCCGGCCAGATGTTCGTCGGCCGAGAACATGCCATTGGGCAGGCCGTGGTAGGTATCGAGCATGCTCAGCTGGTGATGCACGGCATCGCGGTCGTGCGCGCGGCCGGAGACCAGTGACCATACCGGCGAGGACTTGATCGACATGGCGATGTTGACGCCATGCACGCGTTGGCCGAGGTCTTCCATGAAGACATCGCCGCCACCGCCTTCCGCCTTGAGCTTGGCCACGTCGACTTTCTGCTTGAACTTGAAATCGGCAAACATGCCCTGCCAGTCGAAACCCTGCCGGTGCAGCAACGCGGCCAGTTGCAGCAGGCGCTTGTCGCCGGTGCGGTCGTAAAGCCACAACACCGAGAGCAGTTCGTCCTGCCAGCGCGACCGGCCCCAGTCGCGCAACGGCCGTGCCGGCAGCGCGCCGAGCTGATGGACAAAATAATTCGTCATCAGCGGTATCACCCGCGCATCGCCGGTGAGCTCGTGGTACTGCGTGAGCACCTTGAGCATGACCATGCGCGGCCACCAATCATTGTTGCTGCGCGGACCGAACATGCCATTGGGCCACGGGTTGTCCAGCGTCCAGTCGATGAACTTCTGCGCCTTCGCCTTCAGCGGTGCCGAGTCCAGTTGCCAGGCCAGCGGCAGCAGCCCATCGAGAAAATACGGGCCGCGTTCCCACGATTCGCCCGTGCCTCCAAGCCAACCACTGTCGGGCCCGACATCGGCCCAGGTTTCATCCAGGTGCCCACCCAGTCCCGAGGCCTGGATTTCCAGTTGCCGACGCAACCAGCCAGCTGGCCGAATGGCGCCTGCAGGCAAGCGCCGGAAAGGCTGCGAAGCCAGCGGTGCGCGTGCCGGCAAAGGCACGTCCGAAGTGGCGTCGGTATCACCCGGTGGCACAACCCCGGCATGGGTACTGGCCGCACGTACTGCACCAGGCAGCATCGTGGCCAGCCCCAATGCGCCGGATGCGCGCAGAAAATCGCGTCTGCCTTGGAACGGGTCATGCGGGGCCATGCGTTCTCTCCGGGGATTTCGCCGTCTCTGCGCACACGGTGCGGATCACGCACCTGCCGGCGGAACAGCAGTAATACTACAAATGCCCGCCAGCAAGAAATCCGGAACGTCCCGACGGGCAGCCTGACGCGCTCACCGGACCGGCGAAACGGATATGTTCGCCTGCATCAGCCAGAAAAATGGACTTGGCAGGCATGCCGGCCCGGCGTCACGCCGACGGCGGAGGCCCTGCAATCGCGGTGAAACCGGCGGAGGCTCCCGCAGAAGCGGAATCGAGCCGGTTTTTCGCCTCACGCGCCGGACGCCGCACCCGCGTCGTAGCGTTGCTGATGGGCCGTCACCTCTTCCATGTGGGTTTCCGCCCAGACCCGCAGTGCGTCCACCGTATCGGCCAGTGTCTGGCCCAGCGGCGTGATGGCGTATTCGACCGTAACGGGCACCGTCGCGAAGGCCTTGCGGCTGACCAGGCCATCGCGCTCCAGGCTCTTGAGCGTCTGCGAAAGCATCTTCTGGGAAATGCCGTCGACCGCCCGGCGCAACTGGTTGAAGCGCATCGGGCCGCCCATCAACAGACCAAGCACCAGCACCGCCCATTTGTCGGCGATGCGATCCAGCACTTTCCGTGTCGGACAGTCACGGGAATACGGGTCGCCAATGATCGAAGTGACCAGGTAAGCATCAAGTGCCTTCTTTACACCAATAGATATCTTGGCACCTAATAACTTTTAGAAACCACAAGAGGAAACCCTCATGCATGTCGCTCTCATCGGTGCCACCGGCAATGCCGGCTCGCGCATCCTCGCCGAACTCGTCCGACGCGGGCATACGGTCACTGCCATCGTTCGTGACGCGACCCGCGTGCCTTCGCTGCCGGGTGTCGAGGCGAAATCCGGTGACGTCTTCGACAAGCCCGGCATCGCATCCCTGCTGGCAGGCCATGATGCCGTCATCAGTTCGGTCCATTTCGCCGCGGGCGATCCCGCCACGCTGATCTCGACGGTGCGCGCATCCGGCGTAGGCCGCTACCTCGTCGTCGGTGGTGCGGGCGGTCTCGAAGTCGCGCTGGGCGAATTTCCGCTGGGCCTGAAGCTGATCGACATCCCGAACTTCCCGGAGGCATACCGGCAAGAAGCGGCGGCAGGCTGCGATTTCCTCGATCTGTTGTGCGCCGAAACCGAACTGGACTGGACATTCCTTTCGCCGCCGCTGAGCTTCACTCCTGGCGAGCGAACCGGTCATTTCCGCCTCGGCACCGACCTGCTCCTGTCCAACGAGCATGGCAGCAGTGTCTCGTTCGAGGATTACGCGATGGCCTTGGTGGACGAGCTGGAACAACCGGCACACTCGCGCCAGCGCTTCACCATCGGCTACTGATCGCGCCTGTGGAAAGGGTGCCAGCTTGACCGGCCCTTCGGCCGTTGAGTGCCGCTGGGATGGCGAACAAGCTCAGGCCTCCCTAAGGCAGTAGCGCGAGGGCGCGATCCCTTGCCTGGCGGGCAAGCAAAAGCCCGCTACTGAAGGCATCTTCCGCATGGGTCTTGCCCTGGTCATCGTGGTTTGCCAACGCCAGGATGTACGCCGCATTGAAGACGCCGTACAACTTGTCGACCACCGCCTCGTAGGACTGCTGGATGACAGCCTGGTCATTCAATCTGTCGTTCATCGTCATTCTCCTGCAAGGATGATTCCGGTTCGGCGCTGCGAGGCTCGACCCGCTTCCGGCGCCGCGCATGTGCACCGCTGCGTGGGGTCTCTTCAGACCTTCACGAAATACGGCACCGCCATCAGCGCAATCCCAATGATGACCAGCCACGCCGTACCGCTCACGAAATACGGGAACACCATCAAGGCTACGCCGCTGAGCAGCGGCACCATCGCCTGCTGCTTCTTGCCATAGATGAAGTATCCCAGCCCGATCGAGCCAAACAGCATGCCCCACAAGAGTGTCGATGCATTCAAGGTGCGCCCCATGGCCCGCGGGAGGAAGCGAGCATCGTACTCCGGCGACCCTGTCGTGCCTGGCGCGAGTGGAGCTCCGAACCCGCTTCCCCCGGCCACGGGAAAGCCCCATGCGGAAATGACGCAAGCGTAGGCCCGCCGATCGACACCCGGTGGCGTCCCGCGCCCGGCATCACGCCGCGTTCGCGGGCATCGCCGCCATGTCCATCCAGAACGGGCCCCACACGTGGCCATCAGGGTCGGTAAGGTCGCGGCCATACATGAAGTCCATGTCCTGCACGGGATTGATGTCAGCAGTGCCACCGTGGGCTGCGGCAGCCGCAAGCATGGCGTCCACTGCCTCGCGGCTGTCCAGCGCCAGTGCCAGTGACACCTCGCTCGAAGTGGACGGCGGAATGGCGCGATCGGTGAAGCCACGCCACTTGGCGTGCGTCAGCAGCATCACGTAGATGAACTCGCTCCACACCATGCAGGCCGCGGTGGCATCGGTGAATTGCGGGTTGTTGGTGAAGCCCAGGGCCTCGTAGAACGCCATCGAGGCAGGCAGGTCGGCGACGGGGAGGTTGACGAAAATCATGCGGGTCATAGCGAACTCCTTCGGGTTATAGGTGCAGACACGACGAACCGGGGTCTCCCGGATCGACATCGACCGCACCGGCGCGGCCCATTACCTGCCAGGTAATCGCCCCGCCGCAGCCGGCGCCGCAAGCTGTGCCCACACACACCACGGAGCACCACCATGCACGCCACCAACGACCTGGTCCACACCTACCTGCGCAGCTGGAACGAGATCGACCCGCTGCGCCGCCGCGCGCTGGTCGAACAGGTCTGGACCGAGCACGCCCGCTACACCGACCCGATGGTGCAAGTGCAGGGCTGGCAAGGCATCGAGGCCACCATCGCCGCAGTGCAGGGCATGTTCCCCGACTACCGCTTCGAGCTGGATGGCGCGGTGGACGCACATCACGACATCGTGCGTTTCCGCTGGCTGCTGCGCGCACCCAACGGCGAGACGCCGGTCGCCGGTTTCGACGTGGCAGAGCTCGACCAGGGCCTGATCCATCGCGTACACGGCTTTCTCGACAAGGTGCCGCAGGCCACCTGAATCGGCCCGGCGCCACTACGTCTTTTCCATTATCAAGGAGCACTTCCATGAGCCAGTTCATCACTTCCGATGGCACCACGCTGTTCTACCGCGACGCCGGCCACGGCCAGCCGATCCTGTTCGCCGCCTCCTGGGCGATGGATTCGCGCGCATGGGGCCGCTACATGCTGCACTTCCAGGCGCGCGGCTTTCGCTGCATCGCGCTGGACCGACGCGGTCATGGCCGCTCCGACGACCCCGGCCACGGCTACCAGCTCGACCGCCTGGCCGACGACCTGGCCGAACTGGCCGAGCACCTGGACCTGCGCGATGCCATCGTGATCACCCACTCCATGGCCAGTGGTGAATGCGTGCGCATGCTGGCGCGCCACGGCTGCAGCCGTTTCGCCCGAGCGGCATTCCTGGCCCCGGTGGCGCCCAGCTACGCCGAAGGCAGCCGCGCGCCATGGAGCATGGACGAGGCCACCACCAACCTTGCCGTGGCCGCCATCGCCCGCGACCTGCCGCAGTGGCTGGCCGCCAATGCCGACGATTTCTTCCTGCCTGCCGATACCGGCACCACGCCCGAATACGTGCGCTACACCATCGACTGCATCCTGGACGCCTCGCTGCAAGCACTGGTGGAATGCTTCCGCGCCAAGCGCGTGGACCAGCGCGCCGAACTGGCGGCGCTGGAGCTGCCCTTGCTGGTGATCCATGGCGACCGCGACGCCAGCGAGCCGGTGCAGCAGGGCCGCGCCTTGGCTGCGCTGGTGCAAGGCACCCGCTATCTGGAATATGCCGGCGCCCCGCACGGCCTGTACCACACCCACTTCGAGCGCATCGTGGCCGACATCGAAGCCTTCATCGGCGAAACCGCGGCATCCTGACGCGAAGAAGTGCTACGCCCCCGCCCACATCTGCGCGCAGGGTTGGGCGGGGATGGGGGCTTCCTGCCGTCAGCCTCCCTCCCCCATGTGCGCCTGCACCCGCTCGGGTGGCAGCCGCCAACGCCAATGACCATCGCGTGCCAGCTGGCCCGCGCAAACGCTCACGCACGGCTAACTGCCGCGCCACGCGGCAACCACGTGCTCAGGCATGTTGCAGGATGTTCACCAGTCGGCCCAACGGATCGCGCACATAAAAGCGACGCACACCCCAAGGCTCTTCGGCCGGCCCGTAGACCAGCGCGATCCCGGCGGCCTGCACGCGGCGCAACGCCTCGTCCAGATTATCCACCTCGATCGACAGCTCCGGCACCGGCGTGCCCGAGCCGCCCTCGCTGGCAAAGCTCACCTGCACCGTCATGCGCTCGGCACCCGCATAGGTGCGGATCCAACCGTGATCCATCGCAAGCTCCAACCCCAGCACGCCCCGGTAGAACGCATCCACCCCCGCCGGCTCTGCCGCGGGCATGTTGGCAATGATCCGCTTGACCTGCATGTCGTCTCCGCTTTCATGGGTAAGACGCCACCATGACATGTGCGTGCACGCCATCGCCACTGCCTTGGATACTGCGGCGTCATCGGTGCAACTACCCAGTAGCGGAACGTCTCGCGCGCCGTGCGCGCACATATCGTGCGCCCCCAACCTCCGGCACACGGGCACGCGGCGCAAAGCTGGCATGCTGCTCGCATGAATGCTCAGGCCCAGCCAGACATGCGATCCGTGGGAGACCTGCTGCGCGAGTGGCGCCGGCATCGCCGGCTGTCGCAACTGCAGCTGGCCGCCGAGGCGGAGATCTCCACCCGGCACCTGAGCTTCGTGGAGTCCGGCCGCTCGCAGCCCAGCCGCGACATGATCCTGCACCTGGCGCAGTACCTGGATATTCCGCTGCGCGAGCGCAACGCGCTGCTGGTGGCAGCAGGTTTCGCGCCGGCGTTCCGCGAGCGCGCACTGGATGACCCCGCGCTAGCCGCCGCGCGCGCCACTATCGACCAGTTGCTCACCGGGCTGGAGCCGTTCCCCGCGCTGGCTGTGGACCGCTACTGGCAGCTGGTAGCCAGCAACCAGGCCACACTGCGCCTGCTCCACGGCGTGGCACCGGCGCTGCTGGCGCCACCGGTGAACGTGCTGCGGCTGAGCCTGCACCCGCAAGGCCTGGCACCACGCATCCGCAATCTCGGCCAATGGCGCGCCCACCTGTTGCACCGCCTGCGCCAGCAGATCGATGCCTGCTTCGATCCCGCGCTGATCGCCCTGCTGCGCGAGCTGCAGGCGCTGCCTGCACCGGCCGAGGGCAGCGACGCTGCACCGGGCGGCATCGCCGTGCCCATGCAACTGGAGCTGGATGGCCGCGTGCTGTCCATGCTCAGCACCACCACGGTGTTCGGCACGCCGGTGGAGGTGACCCTGGCCGAACTGGCCCTGGAAGCCTTCGTGCCCGCCGATGCGGCTACTGCCGCGCAGCTGCGCGAGTTGGCCAGCGAAACCTGACGCCCGAGGCCCCATCCTGCCCTGCCTTGCATGGGAGGGAATGAAGCCGCGACCTCACGCGCCCCGAGGGGCGTGGCAAGGGGCCCACCCTGGGTCGCGCCGCGCTCGACCGCCACGGCATGCGCCGCTGCCCCGCCGCACAAACCGGTATGTGTCAGCTCGCCTCATCCGGCACGGAATGCGCTTCCAGGTCGGCTGCGAAACGCTGCACCAGGCGCACCAGGGTATCCACGTCGGCCGGCTTCCAGCTGGCGAACAAGGCCTGCGCAGCACGCTCCCGGGCGGCATCGAGCGCGTCGGTCATGGCCTTGCCACGGGGGGTGACCACCACGGCGCGTACCCGCGCATCGCGTGCGTCGGCGCGGCGCGTCACCAGGCCCTGGGCCTCCAGCCGGCTCACCTGGCGGCTCACCGTGGTGTAGTCGCGGCCGCCGCGGTTGGCCAGCTCCACGATGCCGATCGGGCCGAAGCGCTCGACCATGGTCAGCAGCGGAAACAGCGCGCCCTCCAGCGGAATGCCGGCCGCGCGCACCATGCGCTCGTCCACGTCGGGGCGGTTGAACACGCTGCCCATCTTGAGCAGTGCATCGTGCAGCGCGCGGGTGCGTGGCGATATATGTGCATGTTGCACATTTTTCTTCGTGGTCATAGCATGCCTCCAACTGCTTGCATTTTACACATATCTGGAGACACGCATGAGTCGTTCCGACATCGACGTACTGGTCTGCGGCGCGGGCGCCGCCGGCCTCACCCTGGCCATCGAGCTGGCCCGTCGCGGCGTGGCCTTCGCCGTGGTGGACAAGCTCGCCACGCCCTTCCCCGGCTCGCGCGGCAAGGGCTTGCAGCCGCGCACGCTGGAGGTGTTCGAGGATCTTGGCGTGCTGCCTGCGGTGCTGGCCGCCGGCGGACCCTACCCGCAGCTGCGCGAACACCGCGCCGACGGCAGCCATGTGGACAGCCCGCTGGGCGACGCCAGCCCCACCCCGGCGGAGCCCTACGCCCAGCCGTGGATGTGCCCGCAATGGATTACCGAACGCATCCTGCGCGAGCGCCTCGCCGCGCTCGGCCACACGGTGCAGGGCGGTTGCGAGCTGCTGGCGCTGGCGCAGGACGCGCACGGCGTGGACGCCACGCTGCGCGATGCGCACCGCAAGCGCACGCTACGTGCGCGCTACCTGGTGGGTTGCGACGGCGGCCGCAGCACCGTGCGCCAGCTGCTGGACGTGGCATTCCCCGGCCACGACCTGGGCATGCGCGCGCTGGTGGCCGACCTCACGCTTGAAGGCTTGTCCCGCGATGCCTGGCACCGCTTCGGCAGCGACGATCCGGCGCGCCAGCTCGCGCTATGCCCGTTGGCCGGCACCGAGCTCTTCCAGCTGCAGACGCCGGTACCGCCGGAAGGCGAGGTGGACATCTCGCTGCCGGCGCTGCAGGCGTTGCTGGCCCAGCGCAGCGGTCGTAGCGCGATCACGCTGCAGGCCGTGCACTGGGCCTCGGTCTACCGCATGAGCGCACGGCTGGCCGCACGCTACCGGACAGGCCGGGTGTTCCTGGCTGGCGACGCCGCCCACGTGCACCCGCCCACCGGTGGCCAGGGCCTGAACACCAGCGTGCAGGATGCCTGCAACCTGGGCTGGAAGCTGGCCGCGGTGCTGGCCGGCGCCCCCGACGCCCTGCTCGACAGCTACGAAGCCGAACGCCGGCCCGTCGCGGCCGACATGCTGGGCCTGTCCACCTCGCTGCTGGAGGCTGCCAGGCGCGGTGAACTGAAGCGCAGCCGCGCCACGCGCCAACTCGACGTGGGCTATCGCGGCTCGCCGCTGAACCTGGAAGCACCGGCGCGCCACGAGGGACTGCGCGCCGGCGACCGCGCACCTGACGCCCCGCTGGTGCGCGCCGCCGACGGCACGCCGGTGCGCCTGTTTGAGCTGCTGGCCGGTACCCACTGGACCGCACTGGGCCATGCGGCCGACGCCGACGCCATCGCGCCGCACCCGCAGCTCAAGCGCGTCGTGGTGGGCGGCGACGGCGAGCTGGCCGACCCGCACGGCTACTTCCAGGCCGCCTGGGCGTTGCCGCAAGGCAGTTGGGCGCTGCTGCGTCCGGACGGCTATCTGGCCGCGGTGGTCGACGCCGACCACGCAGGCGCGATGCGGCGATGGTTGGGTCAGATGCTGGGCGAGGCCTGCTGTATTGGGCCGTACCGGTGAAAGTCCGAGCGTCGTCGCCGGAGCAACGTCGCGCGGACGGACAACGCGCGCTGCGTGAACGCAGGACACCTGGCGACCCCGATGCCGCTACGCTCGCGTGACGCACCGATCGAGACGTCCGACGATGCCCGCCGCAAGCAACGGATGTGGCACGCCGCTTCAGTCCACCGCCTCGCGCTTGTGCTTGCGGGCGCGGTCGGCCACCAGGTCGGTGGCGGGACGGAAACTGTCGGCGCGGGCGGCGCGCCACCAGGAGGCGTAGACGGTGTCTTCCGGCGCGGCCAGCAGTATGCCTTCAGGCAGGAACACCTTGATCTCGTCCACTGGCAACGCCTTCTTCGGGCCCACGCGATGGATGAGGTGATGCGGCGCCAGATCGCGCGGGTGCTCGAAGCCCACCGAAGCCACGATGCGTGCCAGCGACTTCAGCGTTTCGGCGTGGAAGCGCGCGGCGCGCGGCCCCTGCACTTCCGGCACCAAGCCGCGCTGGCGGCTGCGGTCCTGCGTGGTGATACCGGTGGGGCACGTACCCAGATGGCAGCGCTGTGCCTGGATGCAGCCGATCGAGAACATGAAGGCACGCGCCGCGTTGCACCAGTCCGCCCCCTGCGCCAGGTTGCGCGCCAGCCCCATGCCCGAATACACCTTGCCGCTGGCCGCCAGCCGCACCTGGCCTTTCAGGCCGGCGCCCACCAGCGCGTTGCGCATCACGACCAGACCATCCTCCAGCGGCATGCCCACCCAATCCGACAACTCCTGCGGCGCGGCTCCGGTGCCGCCCTCACCGCCATCCACCACGATGAAGTCAGGCAGGATGCCGGTTTGCAGCATCGCCTTCACCAGTGCGAACGGCTCGTGCATCTGGCCGATGCACAGCTTGAGGCCCACCGGCTTGCCGCCGGACAGCTCACGCATCTTCGCGGCGAATTCCAGCAATTCGATCGGCGTGGAGAACGCCGAATGAGCCGACGGGCTCAGGCAATCTTCATGCGCAGGCACGCCGCGCACGCGGGCGATCTCCTCACTCACCTTGGCGCCGGGCAGCAAGCCGCCGTGTCCCGGCTTGGCGCCCTGGCTGAGCTTGATCTCGGTCATCTTCACCGCATCGTTGGCGGCCTTGTCGGCGAACTGCGCAGGGTCGAAGTGCCCCTGCTTGTCGCGCGCACCGAAATAACCCGAGCCCAGCTCCCACACCACATCACCGCCATGCGCCAGATGGTGCTCGCTGAGCCCGCCTTCGCCGGTGTCGTGGTAGAAGCCGCCCAATTTGGCGCCCAGGTTCAGCGACAAAATCGCGTTGGCCGACAGCGCGCCAAAGCTCATCGCCGAAATGTTGAATACCGAGGCCGAGTATTTCCTGGCGGTCTGCTCGTTGCCCACCGTGACGCGGGGCGACTCGTCGGGTTTCTCCGCCGGCGCAATGGAGTGCGCAAACCAGTGGTAACTGGCCGCATCGGTATGTCGCTCGGTGCCGAACGGCTTGGTATCAGTCAGACCCTCGGCGCGCTCGTGCACCAGGTTGCGCGCCGCGAACGGAAACGGCGTGCCGTGGAGATCGTCCTCCACGATATACGCGCGCAGGAACGGGCGCAGATCGTAGAACAGCCAGCGTAGCCGCGCGGCCACCGGGTAATTGCGCAGGATCGTCCATTGCCGCTGGGTGATGTCGTAAATGCCCAGCGCGAGAACCGGCACCGTCAATAATAACGGCCAGAACCAGGCCGGTGACACCTGCCACCCCAACCACAGGAAAAGCAGGGAAAGCAGCAGCGCCGCGATGGGCATCAAGTTGCGTCGAAGCATATTGAGCACGTTCGGTGTACTCCGGCTGTGGGCCGGCGACACGGCGGAAGCCCGCGTACCGCCTCCGACGCAGGACACCACCGCGGACGTCGGCATTCAAGGAAGCGGCGTAGCAAGTTGCATCAACCACCCGACGCTACAAAGCACCGCGTCAACTGCGCGCGAATTTCCGACCCGCCAGCGTCGACAGGCATACCTGCCAGGAGCTTGCCCAGACTCATTCCCGAGTGGCTCGGATTTCAACTCAAACGAAAAAGGAGACGCAACGCCCTTGCGGCTCGATGCCGCACAAGCGATGCGCCTCCTGCATTCCCTCGGGCGAAGCCGCCCGAAGGGTTACCGCCGTCTCGGCTAGCGCACGGACGTCTGGACCTGCACTGGCGTACCGGGATGGTCGACGGTTCCCGAGGCAATCACCATATAACGCTTGGTAGCACCATCCTCGCCGTTGACGATCTGGCGGATCGGGCCAATCGCATTGACGATGGAAGCACCGGCGGGATTGGCCTTGAACCCGGCCAACGTCTGTAGCTGACCGCTGCCATTGGCGTTCGGGGCAATGGCGAGCACGTAGGGCTTGCCTGGCTGAAGACCGGTCACCGAGGCCTCAAGAATCTGCGACAAGCCCTGGTTGTAAAGAGCGACCGACGTGGGAGCCTTCAGCCCCTTCGCAGCGCCAGGATTGCCGAGCGCAATGTGCGCGGTTTCACCCGCCAGGCCGAGTGGTTGCAGATTCGCGGTGCCGTCATCGCCAACGGGCACGGCATCGGGTACATAGGTCACTGCCTGCGGTGCCTGGCCAATGGGAATGTTGGCGATCACCTTGTTGGTCAAGGTATCGATCGCGGCCATCTCTGCCGCGCCTTCCAGCCCGACGTAGATGCGCGTTCCATCACCTGATGGCCAGAGGCCGTGCGGCAAATCGCCGACGGGTATCGTCGCCACCTGTTTGAAGTCGTCGGTGCGGTAGACCTTGACCTCGTTCAAGCCGCCGATCGTGACGTAGGCGAAGGTCCCATTCTTGTTGTGCGCAAAATTGACATGATTGGTGATCGGCCCGGTATCGATTGTCTTGATGACATTGAAGGGCGGCCTGGCGTTGAAGACCTGGGTCTTGCCTATGTCCTTGAGCGTAAACCAGACCTGTTTGCCATCGGGGGTAGCCGCGATATCCGGGCAGAAGGCGCTCGCCTGCTTCACCTCGTGGATGATCTTGTGCGTGTGCGCATCGATCACATAGGTGACCGGGTTGAAAGAGTCGCAGACATAACCGTACTTGCCATCCGGCGAAAATATCTGCATGCCGGGGCCGAATGCGGTCGCGATCCGGGCTTTCTCCTTGAAGGTCTTGCCGTCGAGCACCAGCACGTAATTCTCGCCGCGCACCGTGACCCACACTTCCTTGCCGTCGGGGGTGAAGAACGCCTCATGCGGGGAACGGCCGAGATAGGTGACGTGCTTGACTTCGTTCGTGGCCGTATCGATGAAGGACACCGAATTGGAACCGATCGAGACCACCGCGATAGTCCGCCGGTCGGGCGAAAAACCCATGCCATGGACCAGTACTTGCCCGCCATAGAGCGGGCTGAGATTGCCCGGTTGCGACTCGCCAAGGCGGATGGCCCCCAGCAGCTTGTTGCTGGCCGGGTCAATCACGGAGACAGTGTTGGAGTACTGGTCCGCCGAATAGACCCGATCCTGATGGCTGACCGGAAAGTCTTTGGCCGAAGCGGCATAGGGGGGCTGGCCCGCCCAGGCCGCGCCACTGGCAAGAGATACGGCAAGCGCCGCGGCAATCAAGGTGGTTTTCATTCGAAGTTTCCTTTACGGGTTGGAGTGCGTGCGTGGCTCGTCGGGCGAAACGGGCGAGGCATGCGACGGTGGAATCGGCTCACCCACGGCAAGCTTCATTGCGGCGATTTCCTGCTGTTGCGTAACGACGATTTCTTGTGCGAGCGCCTTGAGCCGGGCACTGGTGCCATAGCGCAATTCCAGAACGGCCATGTCGATGGCGCCCTGGTGATGGGGAACCATCATGTTGACGAAATCCTTGTCGACATCGCCGGTCGGCTCGACGGCCATGCCGGCCATCATTTTTTGCATGGCGGTGTCGTTCTGCCTGAGGAATGGCTGTTCATCGGCAAGCGCATTGCCGGCCTGCTGGCTCGGCACGTGGGCATGCATGGCCGTGGGCTCGCTCATCGCATAGACGCCTGCGGCGATCGCCGCGAACATGACACCAATCATCACAAGAGACAGCCCGAAACCGTCTCGAAAAAAACGTGCCCACATGTCGATCTCCTTTCATGAAACAGGGGCCTGATCAGTGTCGAACCTCAGCTGCCATTTCACCGTTCGCCCTGAGCGCAGGCGCGTGGCACCGAAGTCGAAGAGCATCGGACGCGAGGGCGTCGACTCCGCTTGCTGACGCAAGCCACGCTCAGCATGAACGGGTATTTCCGAACCGAGGTTCGGCACTCATCAGGAAAGGGGTTGCCCGGATGCCGCGTCGAAACGGTCATCCTGGATAGATTGCGTAACGGCGCATCAGGTGTCACCTATTTGCTCGTCATTCCAGTGGCTCTCAACGGCCGAAGGAATGACGAGCGAGAAGCACATGGATCAGACCTTCTCCAACGCCGCAATATGTCGTGATTTATCCCACTATCAATAAAGACGCGCAGGCATTGTCTCCAAAAACAATGGCAACGAAAGGACGCATTTCCCTCATTTCGCGTCATCGGAAAATGCTTGCTTTTGCGGATCCGCGCACGACTTCGTGGATTGGCGCGCACCGCTGTTTCAGTGCTTTCGTACCTACCCGTCGACCGGTTACATCGACATGGCGGCAGAGACACACGTCAAACCCGGCGCATCTCATGACACAGGCGGCTCTCGTTTTGATAAAACCGCTCTACGGGAACACGAGAAACGTAAAACCGAAGGCCGCCAGCACGGGCACCATGACCGCGCACGTCGTGGACCAACCCACAACACGGGGGAACGACTATGGAAAACGGCAAGGGATACGTGAGCGGCTTCATTCGCCGGGTCTGACGCATCAACGGATTGCTCCTGCCCGCGCGGGTGCTGTACGGCGCTACCAACGTCATCGGACGCTTCGTATCGCTCAGGCATTACGGACAGACGCCCGACGCCGAGGCCGCCATCGGCCATCCCGGCCAGCCCGATCGGCACCAGGCCGCGCTCAAGCTCGGCAGCTTCGAAACGCTTTCGGGCACATCCGTGCTCTACCGGGCCGGCACCGCCAGCCCGGAAACCCGCTCCACCACGAACATCGCGAAATGGATCGCCAGCGCCGCCTTCAGCATCACCGCCTGACGCTGCCACGCAGCTCCAGTCGGCGTCCTGCTCTCAGCGCCCTACGACGCTACCCGACGCACTGGCGCTGCCGTCACTCGTACCGTTCAGGCTGAAGCTCACAGGCAGCACGATCGCCGTGGCGACCGGCTTGCCATCAACCCATTCGGGCTTGGCGGTCATGGATTGCATCGCCTCTTCTGCCGCGCGGGCAAAGACTGCTGTGGCATGCTTCGTACGCGTGACATTGTGCTGGGAAAGCCTGGCATCCAGGAGCCGGATGTCGGTTACGCGACCATCCGGCTGCACAACGGCAGCCATGGTGACCGTTCCCTCGGTCCGGTCACGCATCATCTCCGACGGGTAGCCCGGATTGCGAGTAAAGGCCAGGCTGGGTCCGTTGGACAGAAAATCGATCCGCATCCCGTAATGATCCTTGTCCTTCGGCACGAGGACCAGTCTGACCCTTGCATAGGTACGCGCGGTCACCGGCACACCATCTCGAATGGGCGCCTTGAAGCTCCAGCGATTCGCTGCCTCCTTCAATGACGACACGAACGGTGCCGGCACGCCATCCGGCAGCGTGACGCGCACGACATGTCCTTGCGCATCCACGTCCAGCGCGAGGTCGTACCGAAAGCTGCGCGTGGCCGGCTGTGCGCATGCCATACCCACGCTGCCCATCACCAGCAGCCAAATCAGCATCCATTTCATCGTCATCCCCCACCACGGTTCAACACTTATCTTCAAAGATGTCCGACCCATCTCGACCCCACCCATTTGCCGCAAGCCGAGAAGAGAGTCAGGCGCCTGTTCCTGATTGCTGGCAAGTGGATCTTGTCCCCCGTTTCGACAACCCTGTTTAGGTTAGCGATCCACCGGACAATGGATCGGAAGATATCTGACGTCGACATCCAGCGTGGCGCAGTGCCAACGCACCTGCCTCTCGTGCCGCACCGCGATCAGCAGCACCTGGCGACCGGCAAGATGTTCGTCCGCCGTCGCCGCATCGAACTTGAGCAGGAGGCTCCCCTTGACTACCTCGACATCGCTCACGTTGTACCGGTGCAGGTCTGCCGGCGACGGCAGCGCAACCATCTTGTTGTCATCGGGCAGTCCGCCGTGATCGCGCAAATAGGCTTCGACGGCAGCTTGCTCAACCGCGACTGACGCAAACGCTCCCGCCACCTGTTTCCGCACGTCGTCCGCCCGATCCAGCGACATGGCAACCCATGCCAAGGTCGCCATCACCATGCCACCCACCACGAACAGTAACAACTGAAACGCGTCGCCCGCTTTCGCCTTCCGCACGACCGGCAGTCTCGCGTCCGTGCCCGTAGCCCGGCGCAGATGCTTTCCCGGCGCAACAGTGCCTGGCCTGCCCGGCACGGCCATCCGTACCAGGGACAGCAAGGCCAGGAGCATCAGCAGCCCGAAGAAGAATGCCTGCCACCCCAGGACGACCCAGAAGATCCAGGGACGCTCGTCATGGCGGAAACACATCCGGTCCAACGTATATCGACCCGTCACACAGGCCACCCCGTCCAGCCCCTTCGTGGCAGTGGAGGCATAACAGCCGATCAGCAGAACCAGCACCGACAACGCCATCACACCGTGGGAAATCTTCTTCAGCTGCATCCCTTCCGGGAAGAACCGCGCCCATGCAAGCCACAAGACCACCCCGATGGTGAACAGAGTGACCGCCGCGTACACGATGACGGTCAAATTCGCCAGGCGAAGCAGATGTTCCAAGCACGAAATCCTTTTGCGGTTCAGGCGAGACTCGAAGCGAGAAGAAGACTGCCAAGCCCTGCTGCGCCCGCCGCCTCCGGCGCGATGCAGGCATACATGACACGACTCATCCAGGGAATACCCTGATCAAGCTTTTGTCCGTCATGCCAGCGAACAGAACAAGTAAACCCGACTCCGCTATGGTCACGCATCCGGATCGAAATAATCGCTATCGATGCGCTTGACGATGTAGGTGGCCTCCTGGCTCACGCCCACGTTGTGGCGGATCATCAACTCGGCCAGCTTGCGACCGTCGATCAACACGATCTTCTTGCTGATCTTGCCCACGTAGTCGTGAGCCTCGGCGGTGAAGGCAGAGGTGGTGATGAAAACGCCCTTGGTGGCGCGCTCGCCTTCCAGTGAACCGGAAAATGCCTGAACCAGCGGGCGGCCGACGTTGTCCTTCCAGCGCTTGGCCTGCAGGTAGATCTTGTCCAGGCCAAGCTGGTCCTCGTCGATGATGCCGTCGATGCCGCCATCGCCAGACCGGCCCACGGTATGTCCCGCCTCGGCGCGGGAACCGCCGTAGCCCATGGCCAGCATCAGATCCACCACGATGCGCTCGAAATACTCGGGGCTGACCTGCTTGACGCGTTCCAGCAACTCGTCGGCCAGATCGCGTTGTAATTGTCCGTACATGCGTTCAAGCGCTTCACGCGGTGTCTCGTCGTCGGTCGCCGATGGTTGGCTGTCGATGGACGATTGAGGTGATGCCGGTTTCGAGGGGCGCGCCCACTCGGCGAACTCCGGGTAACGCATCAGCCAAGCGTCATTGAGGGTGACCGGATTTTCCTGCAGCACTGACTTGCCGCGCTCGGTGATGCTGACCATGCCCCACTTGGGCGACTGCACCAGTCCCGCCTTCTTGAGAAAGGTGCGCGCCCAGGCGATACGGTTGCGATAGGTGTGATCCGTACCGCTTGGCAGCATTTCGCCAAGATCTGCGTCGGTCAGGCCTGCCTCTTTGGCGAGCGCATCGTATACGTCGGACATGCGCCATGCCTGGTCGTCACTGAGCAGGCGCAACAGCGGCAGATACCACCAGTCGTATTTGGGTACGGCCATGACTTGCTCCTTGTCCGGAGACTTTGGGACGGTTCAAATGAAGCGTCATCCCGGCGAACTATTGGACCCGGCGCCTCGGCAACCATTTGAAGGCACTGGATTCCAGCGTTCGCTGGAATGACGGGCAAAGGATTGATCAGAGCATCCCTTACGGAACCATCGGCAACTTCAACCCCTGCTCTTTCGCGCACGCCACGGCATCCTCATACCCCGCATCCGCATGCCGCATCACGCCGGTGCCCGGATCGTTCCACAGCACCCTGGCAATGCGCTTGTCGGCCGCTTCGCTGCCGTCGCAGACGATGACGAGGCCGGCGTGCTGGCTGTAACCCATGCCGACGCCGCCGCCGTGGTGGAAGCTGACCCAGGTGGCGCCGCTGGCGGTGTTGAGCAAGGCGTTGAGGATGGGCCAATCGCTGACCGCATCGCTGCCGTCTTTCATGGCTTCGGTTTCGCGGTTGGGGCTGGCCACGGAGCCGGAATCCAGGTGGTCGCGGCCGATCACCACGGGTGCCTTCAGCTCGCCGTTTCGCACCATTTCGTTGAAGGCCAGGCCCAGCTTGTGGCGCACGCCAAGGCCCACCCAGCAGATGCGCGAGGGCAGGCCCTGGAAGGCGATGCGCTGCTCGGCCATGTCCAGCCAGTTGTGCAGGTGCTTGTCGTCGGGGATCAGCTCTTTGACCTTGGCGTCGGTCTTCAGGATGTCTTCCGGGTCGCCGCTGAGCGCCACCCAGCGGAACGGGCCGATGCCGCGGCAGAACAGCGGGCGCACGTAGGCGGGCACGAAGCCGGGGAAGTCGAAGGCGTTCTTGCAGCCCACGTCGAAGGCCATCTGGCGGATGTTGTTGCCGTAGTCGAAGGTGGGGATGCCCTGCTTCTGGAACGCCAGCATGGCTTCCACGTGCACGCGCATGGAGGCCTTGGCGGCGTCGCGGGTGGCGTCGGGCTCGCTCTTGCGGCGTTCGAACCACTGCTCCAGCGTCCAGCCCTGCGGCAGGTAGCCGTTGACCGGGTCGTGCGCGCTGGTCTGGTCGGTGACGGCGTCGGGGCGCACGCCACGGCGCACCAGCTCGGGCAGGATGTCCGCCGCATTGCCCAGCAACGCGATGGATTTCGCTTCGCCGGCCTTGGTGTACTTCTCGATGCGCGCCAGCGCGTCATCGAGGTCGCTGGCCTGCTCGTCCACGTACTTGGTCTTCAGGCGGAAGTCGATGCGGCTTTGCTGGCACTCGATGTTGAGGCTGCAGGCACCGGCCAGGCTGGCCGCCAGCGGCTGCGCGCCGCCCATGCCGCCAAGGCCCGCAGTAAGGATCCAGCGGCCCTTGAGGCTGCCGCCGTAGCTCTGTCGGCCCATTTCCACGAAGGTTTCGTAGGTGCCCTGGATGATGCCCTGCGAGCCGATGTAGATCCACGAGCCGGCGGTCATCTGGCCGTACATCATCAGGCCCTTTTTATCGAGCTCGTGGAAGTGCTCCCAGTTGGCCCAGGCCGGCACCAGGTTGGAGTTGGCGATGAGCACGCGCGGCGCGTCCACGTGGGTGCGGAACACGCCCACCGGCTTGCCGGACTGCACCAGCAGGGTCTCGTCGTCGTTGAGTTCGCGCAGCGCCTTGAGGATGGCGTCGAAGCACTCCCAGTTGCGCGCGGCGCGACCGATGCCGCCGTACACCACCAGTTCAGCCGGGTTCTCCGCCACGCCGGGGTCCAGGTTGTGCTGGATCATGCGGTACGGCGCCTCGGTGAGCCAGCTCTTGCAGCTGAGCTTGTCACCCTTGGGCGGATGGATCACGCGGGTGGTGTCGATGCGGGTGGGGGCGGTCATCAGCAGATCCTTGACTACGAAATCGAAGCCTCGATTATGCGGCCCGCGCCACCCTGCCGACATTGCGCACTGCCGCAAATGCCCTGCCTTCGCCGTCCCTGATCAGCGACAAGGTTCAGCCGATACCTCACCGTTAGCCCTGAGCGTAGGCCCGTAGGGCCGGAGTCGAAGGGTGTGCTTCGACTCCGCTTGCTAACGCAAGCTACGTTCAGCGCGAACGGTCTTTTTGACTGAGCTTCGTCGCTAAACAGGTCGCCGTAACAGACTCGCGGCAACGCGGGCCTTTGCGTCGAGATCGCCCGAAGGATGTAACCCAATCCGACCGGGCAGCGAAAGGCTACCCAACAGCTACCGGCAGCTGACCTCCCTACCCATCGCCACGCCTATGACCGACCAGGCAGGAGCCCGCCATGTCCGACTCGTCCTCACGTTCCAGCAAACCACCCAGCCATCGCGCCGGCGCCTTCCTGTTGATCGCCGCCATCGTGGCGGCTTTCGCATTGCTCTTCGGTTACGTCGGCGGCTGGCTTGCGCCGCATCGCCTGACGCCAAAGCGCATCGTCAACCAGTTCCAGAAGAATGCCGGCGTGTTTCCCGGTTACCGTCGCAACCACGCCAAGGGCGTGTGCGTGTCGGGCTATTTCGAAGGCAATGGCAACGCCGTGCCCTACTCCATGGCGCAGGTGTTCACGCGCAGTCGCACACCCGTGGTCGGGCGCTTCGCGATTCCCGGCAGCAACCCGTATGCGCCCGATGGCAGCGTGCCGATCCGCAGCCTGGCGCTGCGCTTCACCCAGGCCGACGGGCAGCAATGGCGTACCGGCATGAACGCCATGCCGGTGTTCCCGGTGTCCACGCCGCAGGCGTTCTACGCGCAATTGAAAGCGACGCAACCGGACCCGGCCACCGGCAAGCCTGATCCGGCGAAGGTCGCGGCATTCTTTGCCGCCCATCCGGAAGCCGCGGCATTCCGTGCCTGGGCGAAAACCGCCAAGCCATCGGCCAGCTTCGCCACCGAGAGCTACCACAGCATCAACGCCTTCATCTTCATCAATGCCGCCGGCCAACGTCAGGCCGTGCGCTGGGTGATGGCACCGGTCGCCACCGATGCCAGCCACGATATCCACAAGGCTGGTGACCCGAATTACCTGGCGGCCGACCTGTCCCAACGTCTGGCCAACGGTCCGCTGCGCTGGCACCTGATGGTGACACTGGCGAACCCGGGTGACCCGACCAACGACGCCACCAGGACATGGCCAGCCGACCGCCGCAGCATCGACGCCGGCACGCTGGTGATCGACCACACCACGCCGCAGGAAAGTGGCCCGTGCCGCGACATCAACTACGACCCCACGGTGCTGCCCGACGGCATCGAGATTTCCGACGATCCGCTGTTGCCCGCGCGTTCCGCCGCCTACGCCGCTTCCTACCTGCGTCGTACCAGCGAGGAAGCGCATCTGCCTGGCACCACGCAAACACAGACCAAGCCCACGCCGGAGACCACGCCATGAGCAACACGACCGGCATGTTCGTCCTGTCCGCCCGTATCCTGCACTGGCTGATGGCCATGTTGATTCTGGCGATGCTGTTCATCGGCATCGGCATGGTGGCTTCGGTGTCCGAACGGCACGAGTGGCTGATCCACATCCACAAGCCGCTGGGTATTGCGATCCTGATTCTTGCCGTGCTGCGCCTGGCTATTCGACTGCGCAATCCGGCCCCGCCCTTGCCGGCCGACCTGCCATGGCTGCAGAAACTTGCGGCGCATGCTTCGCACTGGCTGCTTTACGGCTTGATGATCGCGATGCCGTTGATCGGCTGGGCGATGCTGTCGGCCGGCGGCTACCCGGTGATGCTGAGCGATTCGCTGCGCCTGCCGGCGATCTTCCCCACCAACGCCATCGCCTTCGCCATCCTGCGCCAGTTGCACACCGTACTCGCCATGTTGCTGTTCCTCACCTTCCTGGCGCACATGGCAGCGGCGCTTTATCACGGGTTGATCCGGCGTGATGGCGTTTTGTCGAGCATGACCCACCGCCGAAAACCCTGAACGCATCGGCTTCGGTCATCCAGCATTACGCAACGCGCACCGACACCACGCCCTTGTTCGTCGTTCCGGCGCAGGCCGGAACCCGGTAGCCGTATGGCCTGAGCAAGCGAGGTCGTGACTGGATGACCAGACTGCCGCCTGTTGAAAGGCGCCTCCGGCCTGCGCCGGGATGACGAACACGACAGGTCATCGCTGGCCGATTTTGAGTCGCTCGCTTGCCACTCTCGTGCTCAATGGCACCCCTGCGCCGGCTTCAGTTTTGTGTGGAACAGCACGTTGTAAGCCAGCGTACCCATCACCGCATAACCGCGATCGTTCGGATGCAGGCCCTCGTCGCCGGCGCACACGATCGCCATGCCGGCGGGCAACGGCTTGAGCGTCGCAACCAGCGGCGGCGCATTGTAAGCACCGCGCACGGCGGCGGCAAAATCGATCACGCCATCGAAGTGGCCGGAATCGCGTATCCACCGGTTCACCTGCAGGCGGATTGCTTCCTTCTGCGGGGTGTACCAACCCGGCTCGCCAGCGAATGGCGTGATGGTGCCGGCGTAGATGCGCAAGTGATGCTGATGGACAACATCGATCAACATGCGGTACGCGGCAATCAGGTCGCCGGCGGACACCCCGCTGGGATAACCGGCCGGATCGATGCCCCGGTTGAGGTCGTTGGCACCGAACAGCACGATCACGTCGGTGAGACCGGGACGATCGACGACATCGCGCAGGAAACGCTTCAGCCCGGAGGTACCTGCCCCCGGCGCGCCGATCTGGTCCGTGGTCAACTCATCCGCGCTGATGCCCGCATTGCCCACCGCGGCCGGCGTTCCACCCGCACGGTTCGCGATACCGGCCAGCGCAGCCGGCCACGACGTCGACGGCGCAGTGGCAAGGTAACCATCGGTAATCGAATCACCGAACGCGATGATGCTGCGTGTCGCCGTCGGCACCTCCATCTCAAGGCCGGTCAGCAGATAGATATGGTCGTCGCCCTGCTTGCCCGGCAGCACTTTCGACGGCGCCCGCTGCGCCAGCGACGCGGCCTGCGTGGCGTCGCCATCGACGATGCGGGTGACATGGCCATGCTGCAAGGGATGGAAATCCGCAAGCGTTGCGTTGCCGGCGAAATACAGACTGACCACCACGTTCGACAGGGCCGGTACGTGCAGCGCAACCGGATCGCTGACGATCTCCTGGCCGGGAGCAATGGTGACCGTGGTCTGCCCGCCGTGGAAGGTCAGCTTCCGATCGCTGTCGAGCTGGATCGCGGACAGGTCATCCGACTTGCCGACGCCGAGCGCGATGCGCGCGGCACTGATCGTGAGCGGTTGCAGACCGTAATAATTCGACAAGCGAATGCGCACGCGATCACCACCGATGCTAGCAAGCACGTTCTGGCGCAAGGTCACGTCGTGAACCGCTGGCGCGTGATCGACCGGCTGCCCGTAAGCATCGCGCTGCGGCTTGCCATCGGGGCCGTCGACCTGCGTGTATTGCGAAGTCATCGCCTGTTCCCAACTGCCGACCCACTTGCGCCCTGCCGTCGTCGCGCTGGCCGTCCACGCCATCAGCAAGAACACGCCGAGCAAAGCCGTGGACAGACTGCGGCGAATGCGTGTGCATGACCCACGCGTGATCGACGTTCCAAGCGGCATGCGCGAATCCTCGAATGAAGACGGTGTGCGTAGAAAGATCGCACCGGGCATCCTCTGCCGACCCGCGCAAGCCTGTCAAACCGCCCGCGCGTCGATGCTTCCCGTCCAGGCAATGCGGCATGCGCATTGATGTCCGAAAACGGCGAGTCATGCGCCGGCCGCAGTGCTAGCCTGAGGCCATGTCCGACGCCCAGATCCATTCCTCGCTCGATCCACAAACCTGCGAACAGGCTCGCCTCAGCCGCGATGCGCGCTTCGACGGGCTGTTTTTCGTCGCCGTCACCAGCACCGGCATCTACTGCCGGCCGGTGTGTCCGGCGCGGGCTTCGAAGCGTGAAAACGTGCGCTACTACGCCAGTGCCGCGGCGGCCGAAACCGCCGGCTTCCGTCCGTGCCTGCGCTGTCGGCCGGAACTAGCGCCGGGCAACCTGGTGTGGCAGCGCGGCGATCATGTGGTGGCCCGTGCGCTGAAGCTGATCGAGGCCGGGGTGCTGGATGAAGGCTCGCTGGACGATCTGGCCCGGCAAGTGGATGTGGGTTCGCGCCAATTGCGCCGGTTGTTCGTGGACCGGCTCGGCGCACCGCCGATCAACGTGCACACCACACGCCGACTACTGTTCGCCAAGCAGTTGCTGACCGAGACATCGATGCCGGTGACCGAGGTGGCGATGGCCTCCGGCTTTCGCAGCCTGCGCCGCTTCAATGCCGCGTTTGCGCAGGCGAACCGCATCGCGCCGCGCGAATTGCGTCGCCATCCGCGCACGCCGCCGGGCGATACGCTGGTGCTGCGTTTGGGTTATCGCCCACCGTACGATTTCGATGCGCTGCTGACGTTCCTGCGCGGCCGCTCGCTGCCGGGTATCGAGCACGTGGACGAGCACAGCTACGCGCGCGTGTTCGGGCCCGCTGATGCACCGGGCTGGCTGCGCCTCAGCGCATGGCCGAATGCGGAGCACGCGTTGAAGCTGGAACTGCATTGTCCGCAGCCGGCGCAGATGTTGCCGGTGGTGACACGCATCCGCCGCATGTTCGACCTGGACGCCGATCCGCAAGCCATCGCCGGCGCCTTGCGCACGCATCCGGTGCTGCGTCCGCTGTTGCGCAAACGCCCCGGCCTGCGCCTGCCCGGCGGCTGGGGTGGTTTCGAAATCGCGGTGCGCGCAGTGCTCGGCCAGCAGGTCAGCGTGGCCGCGGCACGCACGCTGGCCTCGCGCATCGTGCAACGCCACGGCCTCGTGGTGCCGAATCCACCACGCCCCGGGCTGGAGCGATTGTTTCCAAGCCCCGAAACCCTGGCCGATGCCGACCTGCGCGAGATCGGCGTGACCACGGCACGATCCGAAACGATTCGCGGCATCGCCCGCGCGCTGCTGGACGGGCGCGTGGATTTTCGCAACGACCAGCCGCTGGACGCCTTCGTCGCGCGCTGGGTGGCCTTGCCGGGCATCGGCGAATGGACCGCGCATTACGTGGCCATGCGCGCGCTGAGCCATCCCGATGCGTTTCCCGCCGCCGACCTGATCCTGCGTCGCGCCGCCGCCGATGACGGTTCGACCCTCAGCACGAAAGCGCTCGACCACATGGCCGAAGCATGGCGCCCGTGGCGCGCCTACGCGGTGATGCACCTGTGGCGCAGTACAGCCGATGTACCACCCGCCCCGCGGCCCAAACGCCACAAGGAGGTCCGTGCATGACAAGCACCATCACTCGCACCGACGCCGAGCCGATCTGGTTCGACGAGATGCCCAGCCCGGTCGGCCGGCTGCTGCTGATCGCCGATCCGCACGGCCTGCGCCAGATCTGGTTCGAAACCGAACGCCACCCGAAAATACTGGCCGCGGACAGCATCCGCGATGCCGGCCGCGTCGCCTTCGCCCGCGTGCAACTCGATGAGTATTTCGCCGGCACAAGGCAACACTTCGACATGCCGCTGCATCCGCTTGGCACGCCATTCCAGCTGGAGGTATGGCACGAGCTGGCGAGGATTCCCTACGGCACCACGCTCAGCTATGGCGAGATGGCGCGTCGCATCGGCCAACCGAAAGCCGTGCGCGCGGTGGGCGCCGCCAACGGTCGCAACCCGTTGCCCATCGTGCTGCCCTGCCACCGCGTGATCGGCAGCGACGGCAGCCTCACCGGCTTCGGCGGCGGACTGCCGATCAAACGCCAGTTGCTGGCGATGGAAGACCGCATCGCGCGCGGCGACCTGTTCGGCCTGCGCGCCTGACGCGGCTGCGCTCAGCCGCCGGATGAGCTGCTGTGCGCCGGCTTTTTGCTGCGGGTGGGCCGCGGCGTCACCGCACTCTCGTAGCTGTCCAGCGCATTTTGCTGATGCGCCTGATAACGGTCGCGATGGGCCTGGTCGGCCTGGTTGATCAGATGCGTGGTAGCCGCATCATTCGTATACGGGCGCTTGGCGTTGTCGGAAATGTTCTGCCGCTGCTGCTCGCGGATGCTGTTGTCGCGCAACGTGTTGCTGAGCTGCTGCTGGCTCACGTTCTGCTGGTATTGCGCACGCTGCTGCGTGTTGACTTGCGGCTGGGTCTGCGCCGCCGCCAACCCGGCCCACGCGAATGCCGCCGCGCCAAGCAAGGTCACGCTGCTGCGGACACGCGAATGTCGAAAACTTGTCATGGCCATGATCCGGTCCCTGCGCGATGATGGAAGGATATTTCCATCCTGAGACATGCCTCATGAAATTTCCGTTTCGCCTGCTGTGGTGCGCCGTCGCCATGCTCGGTGCCGGCTGCGCCACGCAACCGCATGCGTCGCAACAAAATGCGGCGACGGCAAGCACTCCCGCGGCAACGCAAGCGCCCGCGCCACTGCTGTTGATCTCCATCGATGCCTACCGTGCGGACTACTACGACCGCGGCCTGAGCCCGACCCTGGAGATGCTGGCGAAAACCGGTGTGCACGCCGATTCGATGCAGCCGTCGTTCCCGTCGCTGACCTTTCCCAACCACTACACCATCGTCACCGGTCTGCGCCCGGACCACAACGGCATCGTCAACAACACGATGTTTGACGCACAGCTCGGCAAGTTCTCGCTGGGCAACCGCAAGGCCGTGGCCGATGGCCGCTGGTGGGACGAAGGCACGCCGATCTGGGTCACTGCCGACGAACATGGCCTGCGCACCGCCACCATGTTCTGGCCCGGCTCGGGCGCCGACATCCACGGTCACTACCCCGATTACTGGAAGCCGTTCGACGACCACATCACGGCTGACCAACGCGTCGACCAGGTGCTGGCCTGGCTGGACCTGCCGCAAGGCCAACGCCCGACCTTCCTCACCCTGTACTTCGACGCCGTCGACCACGCCGGGCACAAGTACGGTCCGCACTCGCCACAGGTGAACGAGGCGATACGCCATGTCGATGCCGCACTTGCTCGACTGGTGCAGGGGCTGCAGCAACGCCACCTGTTCGAGCGGATGAACATCATCGTGCTGGCCGACCACGGCATGGCCAGCGTGCCGCTCGCCAACAACGTGATGATGGACAAGCTGATTCCGCTGGACCACGTGCGACCGGTGAGCTTCGGCATCGTCGCCGGTTTCAACCCGAAGCCCGGCTACGACTTCGCCGCCATCGAACGCCAGCTGGAGCAACCGCAGAAGCACATGCGCTGCTGGGACAAGACGCGCATACCCGCGCGCCTCGATTACGGCCACAACGCCCGCGTGCCGCAGCTGGTGTGCCTGGCCGACGTGGGCTGGCGCATCACCACCACCGACTACGCCGCCAGCCACAAGGGACATATCAGCGTGGGCGAACACGGCTACGACAATGCCGACCCGCGCATGCAAGCGCTGTTTATCGCGCATGGCCCGGCATTCCGCGACGGCATCCGCTTCCACGCCTTCCCGAACGTGGACGTCTATCCGCTGATGACGCATCTGCTGGACATCCCCGCCGCGGCCAACGACGGCAGCTACCAGGCGGTGGAAGGCATGCTCAAGCCGGGCATGCGCTGACGGAGCGAGCGAGGGATTGTGGGCTGACCGCGGGGACAGGCCGCCGACGGCTCCTCATGGCCTTCATTCCGGCGCAGGCCCACTGCTGTCCGGAATAATTTTGCGAAGGCATGACGGCGGCCGAATCCGTCATTCCAGCGAAAGCTGGAATCCAGTCGGACATGCGTGCGAAGCACACAAAAACAAGAAGTTGAGTGTGCTTCGCACAGCATCTTGACTGGATCCCAGCTTTCGCTGGGATGACGAGACGGGGTCGTGGCCGATAACTCTGAAATTTGAGCCTCATGCGAACTCAATGGTTGCAAAGTTGTACTGCTCGGGGTTTTCCACGCATCGCGCATTTTTATTCCGGACAGCAGTGGGCGTAGACCGGAATGACGGCAACAACGGGCCGGCACGATTTGACCTGCATCAAGTGCTGCCTACTCGAGAAGATTATGATAATCGTTATCATTTGAACGCTCCGAGGAGCTCATGGATCGCGCCGTTTCCGTGTCCAGTCTGCATCCGCAGCGCGCCATATCCGGTTGGAAAACCCTGCTCGCGACCCTCGGCCCCGGGCTGGTGGTGATGTTGGCCGATACCGATGTCGGCAGCGTGCTTACCGCCGCGCAAAGCGGCGCGCAATGGGGCTATCAAATGCTTGCCCTGCAACTGTTGCTGGTGCCGATCCTGTACGTGGTGCAGGAACTGACCGTGCGGTTGGGCATCTTCACCGGCCGTGGCCACGGCGAATTGATTCGCGAAACCTTCGGAGCACCCTGGGCTTGGGTGTCGGTGCTGGGGCTGGTCGTGGCCGCTGTCGGCGCGCTGCTCACCGAGTTCTCCGGCGTGGCCGGCGTGGGCGAACTGTTCGGCGTGCCGCGTGCGTGGAGCCTGGTGCTGGCCGCCGGCTTCCTGCTGGTGGTGGTGTGGACGGGCAGTTATCGCCGCGTGGAACGCGTGGCCATCATCCTGGGCCTGTTCGAACTGGTGTTCGTCTGGGTGGCGTTGCGTGCGCCGATCGATTCGCACGCGCTGGTCGACGGCATCACCCGCGTGCCGGTTCGCGACGCAGGCTTCTGGTATCTGGTGGCTGCCAACATCGGCGCAGTGATCATGCCGTGGATGGTGTTCTACCAGCAGTCGGCCGTGGCCGACAAAAAACTGCAACCTGAGCAATACACCGCCGCGCGCTGGGATACCGCCATCGGTGCGGTGGTGACCCAAGTGGTGATGGCGGCGGTGCTGCTGGTCGCTGCCGCCACCTTGTGGGCGGGACATCTCAGCCCACCGCTGGACACCGTCGGCCAGGTCGCCGATGCGTTGACGCCATTCCTCGGCATGACGCTTGGCCGCACCCTGTTCGGCCTGGGCATGCTGGGCGCGGCGATGGTTGCCGCCATCGTGGTGGCATTGGCCGCCGCGTGGGGATTGGGCGAAGTGACCGGCTACCGACGTTCGCTGGAATCGCATCCGCGCGAAGCGCCGTGGTTCTATCTGGTGTTCACGCTGGCCGTGGTCGGCGGTGCGCTGGTGGTGGCATTCGTTCCCAACCTGGTCGCCCTGTCCATCGGCGTGGAAGTGATGAACGCGCTGCTGCTGCCGCTGGTACTGGGCTTCCTGGTGGCACTGGCCGTTCGTGCCCTGCCCCCCGAACATCGCCTGCGCGGATGGTATCGGTGGATAGTGACGGCGCTGGTGGCACTGACATCGGCACTGGGCGTGTACGGCGCGCTCAGCGGCCTGTTCTGAAAGGGCTTGCCCGGAAAAATCCACGGAAGCCGCCGCAACAAGACCGACGCATGGCACAGAATCGTGATCGGCAGTCTGTCCTGATCACGCAAGCGTGGCCGCGCGCCACATGGGGAAACGTCATGAGGCTTTGGGTTATCGCCCTGTGCGGGTTGCTCGCATGCAGCGGCGTGCATGCAAAAACGACGGTATGGCAGCCAGCAGCCGGGCACACGCAAATACCAATATGGCCGGGCACGCCGCCTGATGCACAGCCCATGCCCGGAGCCGAGTCCATGAAGACGGGCCACAAACTGTTCGGCGGCAAACCGATCACAGGCGTCTACAACGTGTCACGGCCAACAATGACGGTTTACGCACCAACCGGAAAAAACACGGGTGCGGCCGTCGTCGTATTTCCGGGTGGCGGATTCGAGGGGCTGGCGATCGACCTGGAAGGCACCGAAGTCTGCGACTGGCTGACGTCCGAGGGCATCACTTGTGTGCTGCTGAAGTATCGCGTTCCGAGCGTACCCTACGACTGGCACTGCGATTGCCGTCCCGACGATTTCGCCATATCGGCACCTTCGCTAGAGGACGCGCAGAGGACCCTGCGGCTGGTCCGCCTGCATGCTCGCGATTGGCGCATCGACCCACGAAAGGTCGGCGTGATCGGATTCTCCGCAGGTGGCTTCCTGGTCGCGGAAACCAGCACCCAGTTCAAGCATCGCCTGTATGCGCCGGTGGATGCCGCCGACAAGGAAAGCGCCCGCCCGGATTTCGCCCTGGCGATCTATCCGGGTCACCTCGCCTTCGACAACGACACGCTGAATCCGAATGTAAAGGTTTCCCGCGATACGCCGCCCACCTTCCTGCTGCAAGCCGAGGACGACTACGTCGACGGCGTGAACCAGTCATTGGTCTACTACGCTGCCCTGGCCAAGGCGCACGTGCCGGCGGAGATGCACCTGTATGCGCACGGCGGCCATGCCTTCGGTTTGCGCCCCGGCAAATTTCCGATCAGCGGCTGGCCGAAGCTGGCCATGGCGTGGTTGCAAACGATCGGCGTGGTGCCGCACTGAGCAACCCCCGCCAGCGGGCTCCTGCAAAAACGAAGGCGGTGACGGCCGACTTTCGAGTGCCCGCTTGAGGGCGGGCTCGCAACCCGCCAAAGTAGCGCCATGGATATCGAGCTGCGTCATCTGCGCTACTTCATCGCGGTCGCCGACGAGCTGCATTTCGGCCGCGCGGCGGAACGGCTGGGCATGTCGCAACCGCCGCTGAGCCAGCAGATTCGCCAGCTTGAACAACGGGTCGGCGTGCGGCTGCTTGATCGCACCAATCGTCGGGTCGCACTGACCGAGCCGGGCCGGTTGTTCCTGGACGAAGCACGCGACATTCTTGCGCGCACCGATCACGCCATCGACCTGGCGCAACGTGCGCAGCGCGGCGAGACCGGCGAACTGCGCGTAGGCATGACCCGTTCCACCCCGCTGACCGGCCATATCCCGCGCGCAATCCTGGCCTTCCGCCAGCAGTTGCCCGAGGTGCAATTGCAGCTGGAGGAAATGAACTCGCTACGGCAGATCGATGCCCTGCTCGACCGCCGCCTGCAGATCGGCATCGTTCGCGGCAACGTGCTGCCGGATGGGCTGGCATCGAAGCGACTGTTTCGCGATCCGCTGGTCGCCGTGCTGCGCTCGAACCATCCGGCACTGCGCGAGCTTGGCCCGCGTCGCAAACTGCGCACCGAAGCGTTGGCGCAGGAGCCCTTCGTGCTGTTTGCGCGCAGTGCCGGCGCCGGCATCCACGACCACGTGATCTCGCTGTGCCGCCATGCCGGCTTCACGCCGCGCGTGGCGCAGGAAGCACGCGAGTCATCCACCATCGTGGGGCTGGTCGCCGCCGGGCTCGGCGTGTCGATCCTGCCGGTCTCGTGCGAACACATCCATATCGATGGCGTCAGCTACGTGCCGCTGACCGACCCGGCGGCGATGTCGGAAATCCACGTGGCCTGGCGCCGCGACGAGCGTGCCCCACTGGTCGCGCAATTCGTACGCCTGCTGAGCGGCAGCCTGCCCAAAACCCCTGCATGACCCGCATGCGCCTCACGGCAGGAGCCCGCTCGCGGGCGATGCTCCTGAAATCCCTCGAATCAAGCATCCCAGCCCGGACCGCGAAAACACACCGACACGATCTTCACGGCATCGCACCTTTGCTCATCGGCGTAGGCATCGTCGCCACGTTCACCAGCGGCCGCAGGCGATACAAACCCAGCGCGATGACCAGTCCGGCCACCACCAGCGCGCCAATGAAAGCCGCCACGCCATCCCAGCCACCCCGGGTGTAGAACAACCCACCGGCGTAACCGGCCACGCTGGAGCCCATGTAGTAGCAGAACAGGTACATCGACGAGGCCTGCGCCTTCGCCGCGCCGGCGCGACGCCCTACCCAGCTGCTGACGATGGAATGACCGCCGAAGAAACCGAACGTCACCGCCACGATGCCCAGCATGATCAACCACAGCGACATGGTCAGGGTCAGCAGCACACCAACCAGCATCAGCGCGAAGGCCGTCCACAACACCTTGCGCCGTCCCAGCTTGCCGGCCAGGTGGCCCATCCACGCCGAGCTGAAGGTGCCGATCAGATAGATGCCGAAGATCAGTCCCACCACCGCCTGGCTGAGGTTGAACGGCGGTGCCAGCAAGCGGTAACCGAGATAGTTGTAGACCGTGACGAAAGCGCCCAGCAGCAGGAAACCTTCGAGGAACAGCCACGGCAGGCCCGGATCGTGGAACATGCCGCTGAAGCGCCCGGCCAGCGCGCGCCAGCTCAGCGGTTGCCGCACGAAATGCCGTGACGGCGGCAACGCGCGCCAGAACACCAGGCCCGACACGATGCCGATCACGCCCACCACGACCACGCCCACCCGCCAGTCGAAGAAATCCGTCAACACGCCGGTAACCAGCCGACCGCCCATGCCACCGACCGCGCTGCCGCTGATATACAGCCCCATCCCGAGGCCGATCGATTCGGGATGCATTTCCTCGCTCAGGTACGTCATCGCCACCGCCGGCAGACCGCTCAGGGTCAGCCCGAGCAAGGTACGCACAACCAGCAGCGAACCCCAGTTCGGCATCGCCGCCGTCACCAGCACCAGCACGGCCGAGGAAAGAATCGACACCACCATCACCGACTTGCGTCCCCACGCATCGGACAGGCCACCCGCGAACAGCATCGCCACGGCCAGCACGCCGGTGGTCAGCGACAACGACAACGCACTGTCCGCCGCGCTCACGCCGTAGTCGTGGCTGAACTCCGGCATCAACGGCTGCACGCAATACAGCAACCCGAACGTGGCCAGGCCAGCGGCGAACAAAGCGAGGTTGGTACGCCGGAACGCCGGCGTGCCGTGGTGGATCCACTCCTGCGGATCCGCTGCCGGCAACGGTGCATCAGGAATGCGGGAGGCGTCCATTGAACATCTGTCCTGTCGGAATGGGGAACGCCATCAGGGTAGATCGAACAACACAGACGATCCATAACACAAAAAGTCCGCTTCGATATGTTCTACATATTGTTGGCAGAGCCTCCAAACCGCTCCCGGTTCGACAAGGCCGATTACGGAAATGCACCCTCGCGCGCTTGTTTGCCCCAACGAGACAGCATGAACGGATGGATGTAAAGCAACGCGGCAACGTCACCCACAGCGACACCCGGCAACTGGCTCAAACGAACAGCAGTTGCCTTGAAATCTTCGGTGTAGCGATAGGTCGTTCGTGGCCTGGTTTCGGCATGGTGTGGACTCCTGAAGTGGTGGTTCAGGGTGTCCACTAAAGCGTAGGAACTGTCCGGTTGCGACGCTATCTCCTAGGACGAGGCCGTTGAGCTTTGCACCACAAAAACGTGAGCTGCCGCTAAACGCGCCTTGGTAGTAGCGAAGCCAGAGCGTTCTGTTGAAGTTGGAGTGGCGCAGCAAGAGCAACCGGATGGCGCGCGATGATGCCTTGAGCCACCACCGAAAGTAGGCCGTTTTTTACGGCCTCCTCCATAACGACATCTCGTACTTGCGCCATGGTGCCAAGCCTGATTGAGACCAATGCCGCCGATGCGCCAGCGAGAGCCGCAATGTGATCCCTCGTCATCTCAGACCAGCCAAATTCTTGGGCAGCTTTCATTGCAGCTCCAAGAACCTCGGCATGGCGATCATCTGGATCTAGGCGCCTCCGCATTAGTTACTCCAATTCGTGTGTGTGCCGCTACATTTTGCCATGTAACTTGAATCTGCGAGTCGCAAGTTTTTCGAAGGTTTTGTTCTATCTAACGCTTGAGTTGAGCGGCGGCGTAGCCGTCCGCCTCGAACGAACAGTTGGCCGTTGCCTCAGATGTCGGGACAGAACGAATTATCGCCTTGCGCCCAAAGCTCTGTTGCTTTGGCGGACTTCTTCCACATGTGGAAGAAGTTGAAAGCGTAGCTTGACGTAACCGACGTGCCGGTCGGCGCAGCTTTGATGTCGACGACGAGTGGCATGGCAGCGGTACCGACAAGATTGAGCATGACCTCCGCTGTTTTGTTATCCGGAAACATGTTGCCGCGGACTACTCGCGCTGAGCCTGAGTCCAAGCATCGCTGTGCGTTTTTGTAGATGAGCCGGTACACGTCCTGGTAATTCGAAGCAACCTGAAACTCCACGACACCCTTCGGTTGTGTGCGGGTTCCGCTAGCGGTGAGGTTTGCGCAACCTGCAACCAGCAGTACGAACGCCAGCAAGAAAAGACATTTTGGCCATCGGTTCATCGGGTACTTCCCCATAACGGCTAACTTAAATTCGATAACGAAGTGCAACCTATTCCTGCAGCATAAACCCGCGCGACAGGCGCCACCTGCCGGCGGATAACTATACGAATCAACGCACCGGACCGATGTTGCAACCTGACCCTGCCGCCTGATCATGCAATCTTTCAAGGAGGCGGATATGACGGAATCCTCTCACCGGGTCCAAGGGGTGGCAAGTGCGGCAGCGCAACCGCGACTGCTGGATATGATGGGGGAGTGTATGCGTCGACTGGGGTTGTCGATACGTAGGGAGCAGACGTATGTGAGCTGGGTGCGTCGTTTCATTCCTGCCAGTGGCCAAAAACGGTTCCACGTTCACGCGCAGTCGCTTGAATCGTGTCCGGTCAACGCCGGTGGCAGCCATTACGCCGGAACACCAGGGACATCACGCTTCGTCGTCGGTGTTTGCCATGGGCAGTTCCAGACGCACTTCCAGACCGCCGCCCGCCGCATTCGCAGCCACGACATGGCCGCCATGCACCTTGGCCACGCGCTGCACGATGGCCAATCCGAGGCCGTGGCCGTCCGCGCGCGCGGCGTTGCTGCCGCGGAAGAACGGACGAAACAGCGAGGCCAGTTCGTCATCGGGTACGCCGGGACCGTAATCGCGCACGGACAGCACCACGTGCCCGGCTTGCGGGTGCACGCCGAGTTCGACGTCTCCGCCTTCCGGACTGAACTTGATCGCGTTCGCCAGCAGGTTGTCCAGTGCACGTTCCAGCAGCATGGCGCTGCCGGAGACGGCGGCCGGCGCATCCGTGGCCAGGCGAAGGCGCACATGGCGGGCATCCGCTTCCAGCTCGGCGCGATGGATGCATTCACGCACCAGTTCGGGCAGATCCACCCACTCGCGTTCCATGCCGGGCAGGCCACCTTCCAGCCGCGACAGCGCCAGCATCTCGCTGGCCATGCGATCGAGCCGCACGATTTCATGTTCGGCCTGGAGAAAGTAGCGCCCGGCTTCCGTCGGGGCGTCGCTGCGCTGGGCCAGGTCGAGGATCAGGTGCAGCCGCGCCAGCGGCGAGCGCAATTCGTGCGACAGATCCTGCAAGACGCGCCGGTCGTGCGTTACCAGTGCCTCGATGCGCTCGGCCATGGCATCGAAGTCACCGGCAAGCTGCGCCAGTTCGTCGCGCCGACCACCGCCTGGATGATTCACGCGTGCCGAAAGCTCGCCCGCTGTCATGCGCCGCGTTGCATCACGCAACGCCTGCACCGGCTTGGCCACGCTGCGCGCCACCCGCCAGCCGACCAGTCCGATGAACAGCAGCGACAGCAGCAATTGCACGCCCAGCAGGATTTTCTCGCGCGTCTGCGGCCGCAGGCGCGTGTGCGAACGGCTGACCGCCACCAACTGGCGCAAGCGTCCGTCGGCACCGGTGACCGGTTGCACCGCCACGTACACACCGCCACCTCGCCATGGCCGCAGCACCACGTCACGGTCGGCCGCCAGCATGGCCGGCAACGATTGCATGATCGACGGCGGCAAACGGATCGGATGCAGCGGCTGGCCATCCTGGTACAACGTGGCTTGCACGCCATCGTGGCGTTGTCGGATCGACCAGTCGCCCAACCCGGCCACGCCGCCCTGCTCGTAGGCTGCATCGGCCGACTGCGCCAGCGCGCTCCAGTCGATTTCCACCGCCGTGGTGTATTCGATGAAGCGCCGGGTAAGGAAACCGCCCAGCACCAACACCAGCAGGTTGACCACGCAAAACCAGACAAGCAAGCGCCAGTAGAGCGAACTCTTGAAAGGATTCACGGCGCCACCACCAGCACATAGCCGGCGCCACGCACGGCGTCGATGCGCGGTGCGTCGGCCGAGGCTTCGGCGAGCTTGTGGCGCAAGCGGCTCACATGCACGTCGATGCTGCGATCAAAGCGTTCCAGTTCGCGCCCCAGTGCCAGTCGCGTCAACACGGCCTTGTCCACCAGCTCGCCCGCCCGTTGTGCCAACGCCTGCAGCAGTTGGAATTCCGCACCGGTCAACGCCAGTTCGCTGTCACCGATGCTGGCGCGCCGCTCGCCCGGGTAAAGCACCAGCTCGCCCACCTGCAAGGTGCCGCTGATGGCCGGGGCCGATCGACGGAGCTGGGCCCGTACCCGCGCCAGCAGCTCACGTGGCAGGCACGGCTTGGACAGGTAATCGTCCGCGCCCAGTTCCAGACCCACCACGCGGTCCACCGGCTCACCGCGGGCGGACAGCATGATCACCGGCAGCCGGTACTGCACGCGCAATTCGCGCAGGGTTTCCAGGCCGTCGCGGCCGGGCATCATCACGTCGAGGATCAACAGATCGGGACGCAGCGCCGGATCGCGCAGGCGTTCCAGCGCCGCCTCGCCATCGTGCACCACATCCACCTCGTAGCTTTCGCGGCGCAGGTACTCGGCCAGCAGGTCGCACAGGGCGCGGTCATCGTCGGCAAGCAGGATTCGGGACATGTCGGGATTATCGATCCATGCACCCAGGACATCCGGGGGCTTTACGCATCTTTACGCTTCGGCAAAGAACATACACGCAGAGCTGTCGTCAAATGGAGGCAAGACAATTCCGTCCCCAACGACAGAGGTAATCCCCATGCGCAAGCCCCTCATCCTCGGCCTGGCCCTGACGTCCGCCCTGGCCTTCGGCACGGTCGCCATCGCCGCCCCGATGGGCCACGGCGGCTGGCATCACGGTCACGGCCATGGTCACCACGGCATGTTTGCCCTGCACAAGCTCAACCTGAGCGATGCGCAGAAGGCCAGCATCAAGCAGATCATCAAGACCAGCTTCGCCTCGTCCAAGGCGCAGCGTCAGGCCGTGTTCCAGCAGCGCAAGGCATTCGAGTCGCTGACGCCCGACCAGGCCGGTTACCAGGCTGCCGCGGCCAACCTGGCCCAGGCCGAAGCCGATGCCACCAAGGTACGCGTGGAACAGCGCGCCAACGTGCGGGCGCAGATCTACGGCGTGCTGACCTCGGCGCAGAAGATGCAGCTGGCCTCGATGAAAGCCCAGCGTGAACAGCGCAGGCAGGAGTGGAAGGCGTTCCAGGCCCAGCATCGCGACCAGTCCACCTCGACATCCAACCAGTAAGCGGTAACGCTCATGGCCCCTCTCCACGCGTGGAGATGGGCCATTTTCATTTGCCGGTTCAGAACCATCGGCCCATTGAATGAAAAACACGCTGGCGCGGAATCCACGCCAACGTGTCGCAGGAACGCAGAAGGCTCAGCGATAACGCCAGTGCGCACCCACCCAGACATGCTGCGGCGCCCAGTAACCCGGCACCCAGACACGTGCGCGATGAGCTGGCACGATGATGCAGCCGGTCAGCGACAGGGTACCGCCAAGCAAGGCGGCAGACAGCAGCACGGCGGACATGAGACGGCGCATGAGGCATTCCTCGTGTGGGGTGTGCTTACCCGAAACGCGTCGTCAGCAAAGCCGATGACGGCGCACTCCCCTGTCCGATAGCTGCCGTTCATTCGGCGGGCGGGCGGCCCCCGTCATGCGGCTTCATCGCTTCGCCAACGCCGCCACGGTGTCGCGATAACGTGCGGTAATGCGTGCCTCGTCGTGATGCCTGAAATCACGCACCACCCAGCGGCCACCGCACATCACGTCGCGCACCAGTGGCGTGTTGCCGGCGAACAGGAAGCTGTCCAGCAGCGAACGTTCATCACGCGCGGCCAGCAACGGCGAGGTGTCATCCAGCACGATCAGATCGGCGCGCGCCGCTTCGCGCAACTCACCGATGGCCATGCCCGATGCCTGCGCGCCACCACGCAGCGCGGCGCGCCACAGCGTTTCGCCCACGCTGTCGCCTTCGCGGCGCGCGGCGATATTGCGATGGTGCGTACGCAGGCGCTGGCCGTATTCAAGCCAGCGCAACTCCTCCACCGGGGAGATGGAGATGTGCGAATCCGAGCCGATGCCGAGCGTGCCGCCCGCATCCAGATAATCGGCCAGCGGAAACAGGCCATCACCCAGGTTGGCTTCGGTCACCGGGCACAGGCCGGCTACCGCACCACTGCGTGCCAGTTGTTGCGTTTCGGCGTCGGTCAGATGGGTGGTATGCACCAGGCACCACCGCGCGTCGACGTCGGCGTGGTCGAACAGCCACTCCACCGGGCGGGCGCCACGCGTGGCGAGGCTGTCCTGCACTTCGCCGAGTTGTTCGGCAATGTGGATATGGATCGGGCCGCGCCGCGCCATGTCGCTGGCGAGCACCTCGCGCAATGCTGCCTCGGGCACGGCGCGCAGCGAGTGCAGCGCGATGCCAATGCGCACGTCGTCGTTTTCATGCGCGCGCAAGGTGTCCAGCAGGCGCAGGTAGTCGTCCACGGCATGACCGAAGCGGCGTTGCCGCGCCGACAACGGACGGCCGTCGAAACCGCCGCTCATGTAAAGCACCGGCAACAGGGTCAATGCGATGCCGGCCTCGCGCGCGGCCTCGACCAACGCCAGCGACATCGCTTCCGGCTGGGCGTAAGGCGTACCGTCCGGCTGGTGATGCAGGTAGTGGAACTCGCAGACCTGGGTATAGCCGGCCTTGAGCATTTCCACGTAAAGCTGCGCGGCGATGGCCTTGAGTTCCGCCGGGCCGATCGCGGCGGCGAAACCGTACATGGTCTCGCGCCAGCTCCAGAAGCTGTCGTGGCCCTGCCCTTTGCTCGGGTCGCCCGCGCCACGGGAGATTCCGCGGCGCTCGGCCAGCCCGGCCATGGCGCGCTGGAAGGCGTGCGAATGCAGGTTCGGCATCCCCGGCAGCACCCATTCGCCCAGCGACTCGCCCTGGCCGGCAGCCGCCACCGTCACGCGTCCGCTGGCGTCCACACCCAGCGTGGCATCGGCCTGCCAGCCGTCGGATCGCCACAATCGGCTGGCGTGGAAGTTTCGGGCGGGGATGGTGTCGCTCATGGGCTTGCCTCGATGACCAGGTGCGCAGTGTAACCGGCGCGCTCGCGCCCGCTTCACCTGCGCCGCAGCATCATTGGGGGATGACGAAAAAGACCAACGAACGCACCCCGAAACTGCTGTTGCGCCAGGCCACGCTCGCCGACGTACCGGCCCTGGCCGTGCTTACCGGCCGTGTCTACACGCCCGAATGGGGCCACTCGGAAGAAATGTTGCGTTCGCAACAGACGCACTTTCCGGAAGGCCAGTTCGTAGTCGAGTACGAAGGCACCATCGTCGGTTATTGCGCCACCTTCCGTATCGACGAAGCCACCGCGCTGGCACCACACACCTGGATGCAGATCACCGGCGGCGGCATGGCCTCGCGGCACAAGCCGGATGGCGACTGGCTGTATGGCATGGAAGTGGTGGTGCACCCGGATTACCGCGGCATGCGCATCGGCCAGCGGCTGTATCGCGCGCGCAAGCAACTGTGCAGCGAACTCAAGTTGCGCGGCATCGTGTTCGGCGGACGCATTCCTGGGTTGGCGAAGAACATGTCGCGCTACGGCAGTGCGCAGGCTTACGTGCAGGCGGTGGTGGAAGGCCGGCGACGTGACCTTACGCTGAGCTTTCAGTTGTCCAATGATTTCGAGGTGGTCGGCCTGCTGCGCGACTACGTGCCGTCGGACCATGAATCGCTGGGCTACGCGGTGCACCTGGTGTGGCGCAATCCACGCCTGCTCGACCAGCCGGACATCCCCTCGATCGCCACGCCGCAACGCCTGCCCGACTCGGTGCGCGTGGCCTCGGTGCAATACCTGCAGCGGCGCATCGCCTCATTCGAGGAGTTCGCCACCCAGGTGGAATACTTCACCGATATCGCCGCCGACTACAACGCCGATTTCGTCACCTTCCCCGAGCTGATCACCCTGCAGCTGCTGTCGATCGAGAACACCGAGCTGTCGCCGGTGGAATCGATCCGCAAGCTCAGCGCCTGGACGCCACAGGTGAAGGAACTCTTCAGCCGGCTGGCGGTGCGCTACAACATCAACATCATCGCCGGCACCCATCCCACCGAGCAGGCCAACGGCGACATCCACAATGTCTGCTACGTCTGCTTGCGCGACGGCTCGCTGCACGAGCGCGAGAAACTCCACCCCACGCCCAGCGAGCGCACGGTGTGGAGCATCACCGGCGGCGAAAGCGCAGCGACCGTGCTGACCGACTGCGGCCCGATCGGCGTGTCGATCTGCTACGACACCGAGTTCCCCGAGGTGGCGCGCCACCTGGTCGACCAGGGCGCGCTGATCCTGTTCGTGCCGTTCTGCACCGACGTGCGCGAGGGCTACCTGCGGGTGCGCTACTGCGCGCAGGCACGGGCGATCGAAAACCAGTGCTACGTGGTGATGTCGGGCAACGTGGGCAACCTGCCCGGGGTCAACAATTTCGATATCCAGTACGGCCAGAGCTGCATCCTCACGCCCAGCGACTTCCCGTTCGCGCGCGACGGCATCGCCGCCGATTCCACCCCGAACATCGAAACCGTGCTGTTCGCCGACCTGCGTCTGGAAAGCCTGGCCCGCGCCCGCAACGCCGGCGCCGTGCAGAACCTCAAGGACCGCCGTTTCGACCTGTACGAGACCCGCTGGTTGCCACGCAACGGGATGAAGTGACTGCGGCAAACCTGCAATACTGAACAGATGCCCGAACCCCAGCCATCCAGTCCCCAGCCATCCGGCAGCCGTCTCCAGTCCGTGCTCGGGCACGAGTTCTTTGCCCCCCAGCAATGGAAGCGACGCATCGCCCTGTGGGCCGGCGCGATCCTGGTGGCACTGGCGGCAATCGTGTTCACCAAGGCCAGCAACTGGTCGTACCACCTGTTCCAGATCATTCTCGGATACGGCATCTGGATTCCGCTGGTGATCATGCCGATCGTGTTCGGACTGCTGGCATGGGCCACCGAAGGGCGCCTGAGCGCGACGCGCGGCAGCGGTATTCCGCAGGTGATCGGCACCCTGCACATCGAGGATGAGAGCTTTCGCCAACGCATGCTGGCGTTGCCGGTGGCCGTGTTCAAGATGGCGTTCACCCTGATCGCGCTGATGGTGGGTGCCTCCATCGGCCGCGAAGGACCGACCGTACATGTCGGCGCGGGCCTGTTCTATTCGCTGGGTCGACGCTTCGGCTTCACCGACCCCAAGGCCGCTTCGCGCTTCATCCTCGCCGGCGGTGCCGCCGGTATCGCCGCCGCCTTCAATACGCCGCTGGCCGGCGTGATCTTCGCGATCGAGGAACTGGCCGGCACCTTCGAACACCGCTTCAGCGGCTTGCTGCTGACCGCCGTGTTCGTGGGCGGCGTGGTCTCGCTGGGCATCATGGGCAACTACTCGTACTTCGGCGAAGTGCAGGCCAGCCTGCCGCTGGGGCACGCATGGCTGGCGGTGCTGCTGACCGGCCTGGTCTGCGGCCTGCTGGGCGGCCTGTTTGCCCGGCTGATCCTGCTCAGCCGACGCGGCCCGCTGGCCTATATCGGTCGCCTGCGCGCGCATGCGCCGGTCCTGTTCGCGGTGGGCTGCGGGCTGGCCCTGGCGATCATCGGCGTGCTCTCGCACGGCAGCGTCTACGGTACCGGCTACATCCAGGCCCGCTCGTTCGTGCAGGAAGCCGCCGTCACGCCCGGCGAAAGCTTCGGCATCGCCAAGCTGGCGGCGAACGTGGTCTCGTACTGGGCCGGCATCCCGGGTGGCATCTTCTCGCCGGCGCTGGCGGTAGGTGCCGGTCTTGGCCACAACATTGCGCACTTCCTGCCCAACGTTCCGGCCGCGTCCGTGGTGCTGCTGGGCATGAGCGCCTACCTCTCCGGCGTCACCGGCGCGCCGCTGACCTCGGCAGTGATTTCGATGGAACTGACCGACAACCAGAACATGGTGATACCGATCATGGCCGCCTGCCTGCTGGCCCGCGCGGCAGCCTCGATCTTCAGCCCGACGCCGGTGTACAAGGATTTCGCCGAGCGCATGGTGCAGGACTTCGAACACCAGCAGGCCGCCCACGCCAGCGCGACCGAGCGAGTCCGCGCGGAAGCCGAGGCGGCTGCGCTGGCAGGCAACACCAGTGCGTTCGATGAGCGCGCCGCACCGGCCGAAGACGCGAAAGACGAGAAAGCGGACGAACGATCCGAATCATGAGCAAACCACACTGGGACCTGCTGCTGATCCATGCCACCCTGGCGACATTCACCGATGGCGCCCCCTGCGGCCTGCTGTCCGATGCCGCACTGGCTTGCGCCGACGGTCGCATCGCCTGGATCGGCCCGATGGCCGAACTGCCTGCCGATGCGCGGGCGGAGCATGTCGAGGACGCCGGCGGCCGGCTGCTCACCCCGGGCCTGATCGACTGCCACACCCACCTGGTATTCGGTGGCGATCGCGCACATGAGTTCGACCTGCGCCTCAACGGCGCCGGCTACGAGGAAATCGCGCGCGCCGGCGGCGGCATCGTGTCCAGCGTGCGCGCCACCCGTGCGGCCGACGAAGATGCGCTGTTCGCCCAATCGCTGCCGCGTGCGCGCGCCCTGCTCGCCGACGGCGTGACCACGCTGGAGATCAAGTCCGGCTACGGGCTGGCGCTGGACACCGAGCGGCGCATGCTGCGCGTGGCGCGACGCATCGGCCGCGAACTCGGCATCAGCGTGCGCACCAGCTTCCTCGGCCTGCACGCACTGCCACCGGAATACAAGGATCGTCGCGACGATTACGTGGCGCTGGTCTGCGACGACATGCTGCCCGCGCTCGCCGCCGAAGGGCTGGCCGACGCGGTGGACGCGTTCTGCGAAGGCATCGGTTTCAGCCACGCGGAAACCCAGCGCCTGTTTGAACGCGCGAAGCAACTTGGCCTGCCCGTGAAACTGCATGCCGAGCAGTTGTCGGATCTTGGCGGCGCGGCCCTGGTGGCAGCCTTCGACGGACTGTCCGCCGATCATCTGGAATACCTGGGCGACGACGGCGTCGCCGCGATGGCGAAAGCGGGTACCGTCGCCGTACTGCTGCCCGGCGCGTTCTACGCGTTGCGTGAAACCAAACTACCGCCGCTCGCCGCCCTGCGCGAGCACGGCGTACCCATCGCCATCGCCACCGACTGCAACCCCGGCACATCACCGCTGCTGTCGCTGCGGCTGGCCGCGAACATGGCCTGCACCCTGTTCCGCCTCACCCCCGAGGAAGCCCTGCGTGGCGTAACCGTGAATGCCGCCCGCGCGCTCGGCCTGCCCGACCGTGGCACCTTGGCCGTGGGCCAGCGCGCCGACCTGGTGCTGTGGAACGCCAGCCAGCCCGCCGAGCTGTGCTACTGGATCGGCGGCAACCTGGTGCGGCACATGTGGCTGGGCGGCGAAGCGACCGTTCCCGTGCACTGACCCCCACAGTCCCGCGCCCACAAAAAAGCCCGCCGAAGCGGGCTTTTTTCGAAGGTCGCCGGGTTCAGGCCGACTTCTTCTTCGGCGCTGCCTTCTTGGCGGCGGCTGGCTTGGTCACGGTCGGCTTGGCACCGGCCACGGCCGGCTTGGCGACATGTGCACGGCTGTTGCCGTAGCTGCCGCGGTACGTCTTGCCGCGAAGGGTCTTGCGATCGCCCTTGCCCATGAGGAACTCCTTGATTCGCAATGGTGTTGATGGCTAATCATCGTAGCAGTGAGCCGCCAAAGCGCAAGCCTCGACGTCGCTCAGCGGCAAGCGCCGCCGCGGCCATGATCCGCGCAGCCGGAATCGCCATCCGGACACGCGCCCGGATCGATCTGCACGGTCACGTGGCGGATATCGAAACGATCCCGCAGCACCTGCCGGATCGTCGCCAGCACGATTGCGCCATCGCCACCTTCGTTCAGGTCCACATGCAGGGTCGCCATGCGCGAACCGGAAGCCAGTTGCCACACGTGGAGATGATGCACGTCGCGGATCGCCGTATCGGCCTCGCGCAGCGAAGCCTCCACTTCAGCGGCGTCCACCCCTTCGGGCATGCCTTCCAGCAGGATGTGGACGGAGCGCCGCAGCAGCCGCCAGGCACTGCCCAGGATCAGCAGCGAAACCAGCAGCGACAGCAGCGGGTCCGCCCAGTTCCAGCCCAGCCAACGCACGGCCAAAGCGGCCAGCACCGCACCGACCGAACCGAACAGATCGCCCAGCACATGCAGGCTGGCGGCGCCCATGTTGACGTCGTCATGGGCATGCCCGTGCAACAAGCGCAGCACCAGCAGGTTGATCACCAATCCGAGCAATGCCGCAGCCAGCATCACGCCGGAGAGAATGTGGATGCGGTCCAGGTGCGACAAACGCACGACCGCCTCCCACGCAATGAAGCCCACCAACACGAACTGGACCAGCGAATTGACGAAGCCAGCCAGCACTTCCGTTCGACCGTAGCCGTAACTGCGCCGGGCATCGGCCGGGCGACGCGCCAGCCACGCCCCGACAAACGCCAGCAGCAGCGCCAATGCATCCACCAGCATGTGGCCCGCATCGGCCAGCAAGGCCAGCGAGCCTGACCACCAGCCGCCTGCCGCCTCGATCGCCAGCATCAGCACGGTCAGCACGAAGGCGAGCAGCAGCTTGCGTTCGCGACCGTCTACCTGGATGGCGTGATCGTGATCGTGGTCATGCTCGTGGGCATGGCCGGGCGCGGATTCGTGGCTGTGGACGTGATTCATGGCCGCGATGCTAGGAAGCACAGGCACCGTTACACAATCACCGCACGCGCGGCTTCATTCAATGTGCGTGGCGGATGCTGTGCACGTGGCCGGCCTGTCGATCCAGCCGCAGGTTGACGAAGTGCGCCGACGCCACCAGCAGGCCACCACACGTCACCATCACGCTGTGCAACACGATGGAATAGTGGGTCGCGAAAATGACGCCCACCAACAGCAACAGCAGCCCCGGCAATGCCAGGCACAACGGCAGCGGGCGGCCGTGGCGCCGATACCCGCTGACCAGGGTGGCCGTCGCCAGCATGCAGGCGAACAACACGAAGTTGCGTTCGAAGGTATGGCTGGCCAGGAAATCCAGCCCTAGCAGCGGCAGCAGTGCCAGCACGAAAGGCAGCAGTGCGCAGTGAATCGCGCACAGGAACGCCGCCGTCGCACCGATACGGTCGGCGATACGCCAGACGCTACGTTCGTTTTGGGGAGGCTTGGCCATGGAGGAATGCCGGTGCGGGGTGTGTAATGTTATTCTATAACATATTCGGACGGCGAGACCAGCACACCTCGCTGCCCGCCTGTTCAGGCATCGACGCGATCGGCGAAGGCGGCAAAGCGGCGCAGCGCATCAGCATCCAGCCGGGCCGTCGCCGTCGGCGGATTCACCCGCCGGTGCCGCTCCTGCACTGAACCGGCACGCTCAGCTGCGGCGGCACTGCTTGCAGATGCCGTGCACTTCCAGGGTCTGCGCCTGCGGGCGAAACCCGAAGGCTTTCGCTTGCGCCTCGATCAACTCGGCCACGTGCGGGTCGCACACTTCCTGCGCGCTGGAACACACGTCGCAGATCAGGAACGGCACCTGATGCGCCTCGGCCGGGTGGTGGCAGGAGACGAAGGCGTTGATCGATTCCAGCTTGTGGATGAAGCCGTTTTCCAGCAGGAAATCCAGCGCCCGATAGACCGTGGGCGGCGCCGCGTTGCCGTGCTTTTCGCGCAGGTGATCGAGCAGGTCGTAAGCCTTCACCGGCTTGCCCGCTGCGGCCACCAGTTCCATCACTTCCCTGCGCAACGGGGTCAGGCGCAGGCCGCGTTCCTCACTGGCGTGCTCCACCGCAGCCACCAGTGACTTCGGCGTCTCATGATGATGATCGTGGGCATGTGACTTGTCGGCGGCGCTGTTCACGTAAATCCCCTCAAACCCGTTTGCTGCGCCTGCAAAGGTGAGGGCTGCGCGGCAGAAAGGCAAGCGGGAGCACGTGAACGCATCACCGCGGCAAGGGCGGCGGCCGACGCTTGCGCAGCAGGAACACCAGCCAGCCGATCGGCCCCAGCACGAAAGCCCAGGCGATGCCCTCCGCCAGCCGTCCGCGCCACCAGCCCAGTAGCGCGCCCACGGCGATGAAAAGCACGTTCCACCAGAACAGCGCCGCCCACGGCGTCATCGCAAGCAGATTGGCGAAGACGTGCCAGAACGCCCCCGGCGCGGTGAGGTCGACGCCCTGGGTGGCGCGAGCGAGCAGTTCGTTCATGCGAAAGGCTCGCTGCGAGCCATGTCAGCCCCGGGCCCGGACCAGCGCGGCGTCGATGCGCTTCAACGCTTCCTCGCGACCACACAGATAGATGGTGTGGTCGATCGATGGCGATACCTGCGTGCCGGTCATGGCCACGCGCAGCGGCTGCGCCACCTTGCCCATGCCCAATTCCAGCCTGGCGGCCACCTGCTCGATCACCTGATGGATCGGCTCGGGCTGCCATTCGACCGTGGCCAGCAATGCCTTGGCTTCGTCCAGCACGCGGGGCGCGCTGTCGTTCTGCAGGTGCTTGGCGACGGCCTTGTCGTCCCATTCGGTAATCGGGCCGTACCAGATCTTCGCGCGCTCGGCCATTTCCTTCAGCGTGTGCACGCGGTCGCGCAGCGCCACGATCACTTCGGCGGGTGCCGGCCCCTTCGACGCGTCGATGCCGATGCGTTGCAGGTGCCATTCGAATTCCGGCACCAGCGTGGCGGGCTCGTCGGACTTCAGGTAATGCTGGTTGAGCCAGTTGAGCTTTTCGGTGTCGAAGCGCGAGGCCGCCTTGTTGACGTCGGCGGTATCGAACAGCTTCACCATCTCCTCGCGCGAGAAGATCTCCTGGTCGCCGTGCGACCAGCCCAGCCGCACCAGGTAATTGAGGATCGCGTGCGGCAGGTAGCCATCCTCGCGGTACTCCATCACGCTGACCGAGTTGGTGCGCTTGGACAGCTTCTTGCCTTCCTTGTCCAGGATCATCGGCAGGTGCGCGAACTCCGGCACCGGCGCGCCCAGCGCGTGGTAGATGTTGATCTGGCGTGGCGTGTTGTTGACGTGGTCGTCGCCGCGGATCACCTCGGTGATGCGCATGTCGATGTCGTCCACCACCACGGCGAAGTTGTAGGTGGGCCAGCCATCGGAACGGAAGATCACCAGGTCATCCAGCTCGCTGTTGGCGAACTCGATGCGACCCTTCACCTTGTCCTCGAACACCACCGAGCCTTCCTGCGGATTGCGGAAGCGGATCACCCGGTTCGGGTCCTCACGGAAGGCTTCGTTGCGGTCGCGGTAATAGCCGTTGTAGCGAGGCTTCTCGCCCTTCGCCATGGCGGCCTCGCGCATCGCCTCGATCTCTTCCTTGGACTCATAGGCGTAGTACGCCTTGCCCTCGGCCAACAGCTTTTCGGCCACTTCCCTGTAGCGGGCCAGGCGATGGGTCTGGTACACCGGGGCCTCGTCGGCATCCAGGTCCAGCCAGTGCATCGCATCCAGGATGGCCTTCACCGCTTCCTCGGTGGAGCGTTCGCGATCGGTATCCTCGATGCGCAACACGAACTCGCCACCACGCCGCCGCGCCTCCAGCCAGCAATACAATGCGGTGCGTGCGCCACCGATGTGCAGGAAACCGGTGGGGCTGGGGGCGAAACGGGTGCGGACGGTCATCGGGATTCTTCAAAGGAAACGGAACTGAACCATGGATTTTAGCCGATACGAAGGCCTCCGCCGATGTGCGTTGCTGGCCGCGCTTGCGTTGGGTGCGATTGCCGGGCTTCCGGCCCTGGCCCATGCCGACGACAACCCGGGCTACGACCGCCCCGGCCTGGGCTTCACGCCTGCCGTGCTGGGCGCGGGCGACGTAACGCTGGAACAGGGTCTGCCGGACTGGAGCCGCGGACAGGGCGGCGGCATCGGCAGCTCGCAATACACCGCCGACACGCTGTTGCGAGTGGGCCTGGGCGGCCCGCTGGAACTGCAACTGGGCAGCTCGTACAACCGCCTGCATCCGCTCCCGACCCACAGCGGTGCCCGTTACGGACGCGGCGACAGCAGCGTGGCCATGAAATTCGCCCTGCCCGCTTCCGGCGCTTTCAGCTGGGGGCTGCCTGGCAGCGTGGAATTCACCGACGGCGCACGCGATTTCCGCAACGACCAGCGGCAATACCTGCTGGGCGCCGACTTCAACTGGCAACTGGATCCGCGTAATGCGCTGAGCATGTACCTGCAAAACGTGCGCGCCGGCGGACGTGACAGCACGCTGCTTGCGCTCAACGCCAGCCATGCCCTGACATCCACGCTCAACGGCTACGTCGAACTGGCCCAGCAGCACGACGCCAACACGGGCACCGGCAGCATGGCCGGCGCCGGGCTGGCATGGCAGGTCACTCCACGCGTGCAGCTCGATGGCAGTGTCCGCCACCGGCTCGCCGGCCACGCCGACACGTGGGAAGCCGGTATCGGCGTCTCGGTGTATTTCGGCCGCTGAGCACGCGGGCCCACGGCCGAAACATCCCGCTCACTTCACGTGAATGGTGATCCGCTTCGACACCAGCGGCGGGTCGAACGGGACGTGATGAGCGTCGCCCAGCTCAAGCTGCAAGGTATGCGTGCCCGGCGCGAGCTTGAGTGTCGTCTGGGTCTGGCCGCCACCGAAATGGATATGGTGCGCATCGCTCGGAATCGGCAGCCCGGCCGCCGGCAGCTGCTTCACGTCGACCAGCAAATGGTGGTGACCGGTGCCCGCCTTCTCCACGCCGGCCGGCGCCACACCCATGCCCTTGAGGCCGAAGCGCACAGTGAAACTCTGCGGCACGGTGGCGCCGTCCCGGGGTGAAATGATGTAGACCGAGGCTCCGGCAGGCGCCTTGGTCACCGGCAATCCCTGCGTGGCGGCGGTGAACGTGGCACCGGACAAAACCGTCAGGGCGAACGCGATCATCAAGCGTTTCATCGACGCATCTCCATCGTGAAAGAGCGACCAGTCTATCGAGGCTGCAGGGAATCTCCACCCGGCTCGCGCATTGCACTCGCAAGCATCGGAAAGCGCCCTGGCGAAACGGCTGTGGCAACGTCATCGCGACGTCATGCAACAGCCATGCAGGCGCAACCCCGCACGACGATGCTGTGCACAACGGGTTCGGGGATTGTCGCCATGCGCATTGGCATTGTCAGCGAGACATGGCCACCGGAAATCAACGGGGTTTCACTTACCGTGCATGGCCTGGCCACCGGCCTGGCCGCACATGGCCACCGCATCGACCTGGTGCGTCCCGACCAGGCACAGCCGGGAGCGCCGGAAGCCGGCATCGAGGAATTGCACACCCGCGGCATCAACGTGCCCCGCTACCCCGGTGTACGCGCGGGCCTGCCCGCCGGCCGCGCGCTGCGTGATCGCTGGGGTCGTCAGCGTCCCGATGTCGTCTATATCGCGACCGAAGGCCCGTTGGGCTGGTCTGCCCTGCGCGTCGCCCGCAGCATGGGCATTCCGATCGCCACCGGATTCCACACCCGCTTCGATCATTACGCCCGCCATTACGGCATGGCTTGGACGACGCCACTGGTACGCATGTATCTGCGTCGCTTCCATCGCCGCGCCGCCAGCACCCTGGTTCCGACCGAAGCCCTGGCCCGCGAGCTGGAAACACTGGGCGTCGACAATGCGTGTCTGCTGCGCCGAGCAGTCGATACCTGCATGTTCCATCCGGACAAGCGCGATCTCGCACTGCGCGCGCAATGGGGCGTGACCGACGACGTCCCGGTGGCAATCTACGTGGGGCGCATGGCGCCGGAGAAGAACCTGGAACTGGCCGTGCAAGCCTTCGAGGCCGTGCGACAGCAGGCACCGGCAGCACGCTACGTGTGGGTGGGCGACGGCCCCGCACGCGCGGCGCTTCAAGCGGCGCATCCGGATTTCATCTTCGTCGGCATGCAGCGCGGCGAAGCACTGGCCCGACACTACGCCAGCGCGGACCTGTTTCCGTTCCCCAGCCTCAGCGAAACCTTCGGCAACGTCATCCTCGAAGCGATGGCCTCCGCGTTGCCGGTGGTGGCCTATGACGTGGGCGCCGCGCACGAACACCTGCGCGACGGCGTCAACGGCTACTGCATCAAGCCCGGCGATGCTGGCGCTTTCATCGCCGCCACCAGTCTTCTGGCCGAGCACTCCGGGCAGATCCGCCGCATGGGCCGCGCCGCGCGCGAGGATGTGGAACGGCTGTCGCCGGAAACCGTGGTTCGCGAATTCGAAGCTTTGTTGACCGACCTGACCAGGGAGCAAGCCCATGCACGCCACGCACTCCCCACCCGCACCTGACACACCGCGGCTTGCCATGGATGCACGCCTCTGCATGCTGGCCAACCGCTGGGGTGCCCGCCACACGGTCGGCACTTTCTTCGCCGCCATCAGCCGCCTGGGCGATGGCGTGTTCTGGTACGCCGTGATGCTCGCCCTGGTTTTGCTGCATGGCTTGCGCGGCCTTCATGCGGCCTTGCACATGGCCGCGACCGGCCTGGTTGCGCTGCTGCTCTATCGCGTGCTCAAGCGCTATACGCGACGCCCGCGTCCGTTTCGTACCTGTCCCGGCGTAATCGCGCACCTGCCGCCACTGGACGAATTCAGCTTCCCTTCCGGCCACACGCTGCAGGCCGTCGGCTTCACCATCGTGGCGCTGGCGTGGTATCCCGCGCTGGCGCCGCTACTGCTGCCGTTCACCGCGCTGGTCGCGGCTTCGAGGGTGATCCTCGGGCTGCATTACCCCAGTGACGTGCTTGCAGCGCTGGTGATCGGCAGCGGGCTCGGTGCGCTTTCGCTGTGGCTGGTTCCCGGGGCGATCCCGTTCGCCTGAGCAAATGTTGCCCAGCATGTCGCGGCACGTTGCACAATCAAGCAGATAGGTCATCTATCCACAGGCTTTACCCAGCCAGCTCCACAGTCACTGTGGAAAAGCTGAAGCACGCTGCGCAAATTTTCATCAACGCGTGCCAAGTGCTTGTCGGCAAAGCCATGAAATCGGCTTGTCCACAGCTTTGTTCGACAACCATCCACACAAGCTGTGGAAAACCTCCAGGGCAGAAACGACGATGCCGCCCGAAGGCGGCATCGTCGTTGCAATCATGTACTGATGCTCACGCGGCGCGCGGCGCCTTGGTCATCAGGCCCAGCAGGTCGGCCAGTTTGTCGCGCATTTCGCGGCGGTCGACGATCAGGTCGATGGCGCCATGCTCGACCAGGAATTCCGAACGCTGGAAACCTTCCGGCAACGTCTCGCGCACGGTCTGCTCGATCACGCGCGGGCCGGCGAAACCGATCAGCGCCTTCGGCTCGCCGATATTGATGTCGCCCAGCAGGGCCAGGCTGGCGGACACGCCGCCGGTGGTCGGGTTGGTCAGCACGCTGATGTACGGCACGCCGGCACCGCGCAGCCGCGCCAGCGCCGCCGAGGTCTTGGCCATCTGCATCAGCGAGAACAGCGATTCCTGCATGCGCGCGCCGCCGGTGGCGGAGAAACACACCAGTGCGCTCTTTTCGGCCAATGCCTTCTCGGCCGCGCGGGTGAACTTCTCGCCCACCACCGAGCCCATCGAGCCGCCCATGTAGGCGAAGTCGAAGGACACCGCCATCAGCGAGCGCCCCTTGAGCTTGCCGCTCATCGCGATCATCGCGTCCTTCTCGCCGCTGGACTTCTGCGCGGCGACGATGCGGTCGCGATACTTCTTCGAGTCGCGGAATTTCAGCGGGTCGTTGGCTTCCATGCTCGACCACCATTCCCTGGTCGAACCTTCGTCGAACAGGGACTGCAGGCGCGCACGGGCACGGATGGCGTGATGATGGCCGCACTTGGGGCACACCATCAGGTTGCGCTCCAGCTCCGGCTTGTACAGCACCGTGCCGCAACCGCCGCACTTCTCCCACACGCCTTCCGGCACCTTGCCCTTGCCGGCAGCAGCGGCGGAGCCTTGCGTGCGAACACGCGGAGTCATGATTTTCTGCAGCCAATTCATCGCAACACCTCGAACGTTCCTGGCCTCGAAGCGGCCAGGTCAGCCGTTTCAAGGTGCATCAAGCGCCGTGCGGATCGGTTCAAGGAACGCCCGCGCACGCGCGGCGACCTCGCCTTCTTCATCCGCACCTGCCAACCGTTCCACCAGCGCGCTGCCGATCACGACTGCATCGGCGAAAGCGGCAATGGCTTTCGCACTCTGCGCATCGCGCACGCCGAAGCCCACCGCCACCGGCGTCCTGGCATGGGCCCGGATATCCGCCACGCGAGCGGCGATGTCCGAGGTGCTCAGGCGCCCCGCGCCGGTAATCCCGGCGAACGACACATAATACAGGAAGCCCTCGGCCGACTCGCACAACGCTGCCATACGCGCGGGTGCGGTGGTTGGCGCCGCCAGCAGGATCTGCCGCAAGCCGGCCTCGCGCAACGATGCCAGCACCGCGGATTCCTCCAGTGGGCAATCGACCAGCAGCACGCCATCGACTCCCGCCTGCACGGCTTCCCGGGCAAAGCGCGCATAACCGTGGATCTCGACCGGGTTGAGATAGCCCATCAGCACCACCGGCGTGTCTGCATCGCGCTGGCGGAACTCGGCGACCCAGCCCAGCACATCGGCCAGACCGACGCCCTTCGCAATCGCGCGCTCGCTGGCGTGCTGGATCACCGGACCGTCGGCCATCGGGTCGGAAAACGGCACGCCCAGCTCGATCAGGTCGGCACCGGCCTCGACCAGCGCGTGCATCAACGCCACCACATGTTCGGGCGACGGATCGCCCGCGGTGACAAACGGGATCAGGCCGGTGCGATGCGCAGCCTTGAGTTGGGCAAAACGAGCGTCGATGCGATTCATAAGGCAGAAGTGAGCCAAGAGTAGTGAGAAGTGAGAGAGAGCCGAGGCAAGTGCGAGAGGTGTCGGAGTGCGAAGCTTTTCTCTCACTCCTCACTCCTCTCCACTCACTCCTAGACTTCGACTCCTTCGCGTTCGGCGATCGTATGCACATCCTTGTCGCCACGGCCGGACAGGTTGCACAGCACGATGCCGTCCTTCGGATATTCGCGCGCCAGCTTGATCGCCTGCGCCACCGCATGACTGGATTCCAGCGCGGCAAGAATGCCTTCGCTGCGCGCCAGCAGGTGGAAGGCCTCCAGCGCTTCGTCGTCGGTGACACCGACGTAATCGGCGCGACCGGCATCCTTGAGGAAAGCATGCTCCGGGCCGACGCCGGGATAGTCGAGGCCTGCCGAGACCGAATGCGTTTCGGTGATCTGGCCATTGTCGTCGCACAACACATAGGTGCGATTGCCGTGCAGCACACCCGGCCGCCCCGCCGCCAGCGACGCGGCGTGATGACCGGTGGCAATGCCCTCGCCGGCCGCCTCGGCGCCGACGATGCGCACGTCGCGGTCGTTGAGGAAGGCATGAAACAGGCCGATCGCGTTGGAGCCACCGCCCACGCATGCCGTCAGCACGTCGGGCAAACGGCCGTACTGTTCCAGCATCTGCGCGCGCGCCTCGCGGCCCACGATGGCATTGAAGTCGCGCACCATCAGCGGATACGGATGCGGCCCGGCCACCGTGCCGATGATGTAGAAGGTGTCGGCGACATTGGTGACCCAGTCGCGCATGGCCTCGTTCAGTGCGTCCTTCAACGTCTTCGAGCCGGACGTAACCGGCACCACCTCAGCGCCCAGCAGCTTCATCCGATAGACATTCGCCTTCTGCCGCTCGATGTCCACCGCACCCATGTAGACCACGCACTCCAGGCCCAGCCGCGTGGCGACCGTGGCGCTGGCCACGCCGTGCTGGCCGGCACCGGTCTCGGCGATGATGCGGGTCTTGCCCATGTGCCGCGCCACCAGCGCCTGGCCCACGGTGTTGTTGATCTTGTGCGCACCGGTGTGGTTCAGGTCCTCGCGCTTGAGCAGGATGCGCGCGCCGCCCACGTGCTTCGTCAACCGCTCGGCGAAATAGATCGGGCTGGGCCGCCCCACGTAATTCGTCAGGTCGCGATCCAGCTCGGCGATGAAAGCGGGATCCTTGCGCAAGCGCAGGTAGGCCTCGGTCAGCTCGGCCAACGGCGCGATCAGTGTCTCGGCCACATAGCTGCCGCCGTAATTGCCAAAACGGCCTTGCGCATCGGGCCAGGCATGGAAGTCGTCAATCGTGGACATCGCCGTTACTCGCATGAGGGAAATCGTCGTAACGCCAGAGCATTGCGACAAGGCGTTTACCCTAGCGCAGCGGCGCATCGGGAAAAAGCGATAAGATCGCCACAACCTGTCAGGAAAACTCACAGATGCCATGTCCCGCGAACTGCCCTCGCTGAATGCCTTGCGTGCCTTCGAGGCGGCGGCGCGGCTGGAAAGCGTGAGTCGCGCCGGTCTCGAACTGCACGTGACCCACGGCGCGGTAAGCCGACAGATCCGTGCCCTGGAAGCCGAGCTTGGCGTAGCGCTGTTCAGCCGCGAAGGACGCGGCTTGGCACTGACGGCCGCGGGCCTGCGCCTGCGCGACAGTGTCGCCGGGGCATTCACGCAACTGCGCAAGACCTGCGAGGAACTGCGCCACGGCGCAAGCCACGCACCGTTCGTGCTCGGCTGCTCCGGCAGCGTGCTGGCGCGCTGGATCATTCCACGCATGGACCGGCTGGGCCGCGACTTGCCGGAACTGAAACTGCACCTGTCCGCCGCCGAAGGCATGCCGGCCGCCGCGCTGCCCGGCCTGGACGCCGCGCTACTGCTGGCCGAACCGCCCTGGCCGACGGAATGGCAGGTGCACGAACTCGCCCCGGAACGGATCGGCCCCGTATTCAGTCCGCGTCACCCGCATCAGGCCGCCCTGCGCAAGGCCAGCGCCACCGCCTTGTGCAAGGAAGCCCTGCTGCACACCGCCTCGCGCCCGCAAGCGTGGCCGGCATGGGCGCGCACGCAACGCATCGCCGCCAGCCGCCTGCATTACGGCCAGTCGTTCGAGCATCTTTACTATCTGCTGGAAGCGGCAGTAGCCGGCCTCGGCGTGGCCATCGCTCCGCAGCAACTGGTGGCCGACGACCTGGCTGCCGGCCGCCTGCTTGCGCCGTGGGGGTTTCGTCCAACCCGGGCGAGCTGGGCCCTGTGCGCGCCAAAGCGCGCTGGCGATGCACGCGTGACCGCACTGTCGAACTGGTTGCAGCGGGAACTGATGCAGCCTTGAATGAAGCGTCAAAGGTGCTGGCGCGCACCCTGCTTCAGTTGTTCGATGGTCTCGGGCGTGAGTGGACCGAGCACGCCCCTGCGATGCTCGGGGATATGCGCAATGGCTTCTTCGTCACCGAATACGTAGTGATCCAGCAGGTTCCGCCAACTGTCGCGCTCGGCGGACGGCAGCGCACGGAAGGCGAGCAGGCAGTGGTACAGCGCCGCCCGCGCATGCCCGGTGTGGTAGCCCGGGATATCGACCGGGTTCCACCAATAGTTCACCAGCGCGTTGAGCCGCTCCAGCGATTCGACGTTGTGCCACCACAAGGGCGGCATGTAGATCGCATCGCCCGGATGCAACTCAGCCACCTGCGCCGCCGCCAGTGCGCGCTTCAGGCGCGGATAGCGCGGGTCGTCCGGCCGGTCCAGCCGCGCCATGCTGATCGCGGCACCGGTGGGTGCGAAATCCAGCGGGCCGATGTAGAGATTCGGCAGCTGCTCCGGCGGGAACAGCGTGAAGCGGCGCGTGCCGCACACCACGCAGGCGATGTTGTGCTGCGAATCGAAATGCGTGGGCGTGGTGACCCGGTTGCCCATCCACAGGCGCGGCTCCACGCCGGGGTCAAGGAAAGGCAGCGCATGATCGGCGAGGAATCCGGGCAGGCAATCGCGAATCGGCGCACTCTGGATCACCAGCCCCGGCGCATCTTCGCGCCGGCTGTACTTTGCCAGCCGCTGCAGACCCAGGGTCACCGGCACCTTGAAGTGCTGGTAGCTGAGATCGCTCATGTCCGCCGTGTAGCCGATGATGCCATCGGCGTCCGGCTCGATCATCAAGGTGCTCACGTCGGCACCGTTGTCCAGCTCCGCCAACCGCTGCGCGAAGGCCGTGTCCGACTGTCGCGCCAGCTTCACGATCGGCCAGTCACGCACCAGGCCACGGATCACCAGCGGACGCTCGCGGCCCAGCACGTCGTCGAGTCCGAACGGGCGATCACCGCCGGCCTGGTATTCCTCGATGGCGGCGGGCGCAGGGGTCGCGCGGGAAAGTTCGCTCATGACGCTTCTTCCGTCTTGTCCGCGGCGCGCACGGCCGCAATGAAAGCCGCCAGCCTGGCCGGGTCCTTGATGCCTGGCGCGGACTCCACGCCGCTGGCCACGTCCACGGCCCACGGTCGCGCCGCCCGAATCGCCACGCCCACGTTGCCGGCATGCAGGCCGCCGGCCAGCAGCAGCGGTTGTGCCAGGTCGTGCGGCATCAGCGACCAGTCGAATGCCTTGCCGCTGCCGCCGGCCTCTCCGAGACCATGCCCATCGAGCAGCAAGCCCATGGCATCGGGATAAGCGCGCAACCTCGGCAATGCGGCGGCCCCCTCGCCCATCGCCACGGCCTTCAACCATGGCACGCCGAATTGCGCGCACCAGTCGTTGCTTTCCTCGCCGTGGAATTGCAGCAGGTCGGGCCGCACCGTTGCCAGCACCTCCTCGACCAGAGATGCCTCGTCGTCCATGAACAGCGCAACGCAGGTCACGAACGGGGGCAGCGCGCGGCGGATCGCCCGGGCCCGTGCGATGTCCACCTGCCGCCGGCTGCGGGCGGTGAACACCAGGCCGATCGCATCCGCCCCCAGTTGCGCCGCCAGCAGCGCATCCTCGGTCCGGGTCATGCCGCAACACTTGATCCGCGTCATTGGCTCACCTCCGGCGGCAGGCCCCAATGTGCCTCGTAGCGTGGCCCCATGAAGGCCAGCCCGTTGGGCAACGCGGTGGGACCGGCCACGTCACGATTGCGCCCGGCCAGCAGTTCGGCCATCCACTCGACCGGCTGTTCGCCACGACCGATCGGCAGCAGCGATCCGACGATATTGCGCACCATGTGGTGCAGGAAGGCATTCGCCTCGATCTCCACCACCACCTCCTCGCCGCTGCGATGCACGCTCACCGCCAGCACGCAGCGATTGGCATGCGCAGCCTGGCACGACGCCGCGCGGAAGGCGCTGAAATCATGCTCGCCCAGCAGGGCCTGCGCCGCGGCATGCATGCGCCCGGCATCCAGCGGCAAGCGCTCCCAGGTCACGTAGCGCGCACGCAAGGCCGCCCGTATCGGGCGATTGAGAAGGGTGTATCGATAACGCCGGCTACGCGCGGAAAAACGCGCATGAAAGTCTTCCGGCACCGCATGCGCCCAGAGCACCGCCACGCCCGTGGGCAGGTTGGAGCAAGCGCCAAGTGTCCAGCCGCGCAGGTCGCGTCGGGCCTCGGTGTCGAAATGCACCACCTGGCAAACGCCGTGCACGCCGGCATCGGTGCGACCGGCACAGGTGACATCCACCGGGTGGGCCGCCACCGACGACAGCGCCTGCTCCAACGCGCCCTGCACGGTCGCGCCGTGGCTCAGCCGTTGCCAGCCGAGAAAGCCGGTGCCGTCGTATTCGATGCCAAGAGCGATGCGCATGAAGAAACCGCAGAACACATGAAGAGCAAAGCGTAGCAGGGCCGCAACGACAACGGGCCAGCAAAGCCGGCCCGTTGTCGGAAACCATCAATCGTGATGCAAGAACGTCAGGCTAGCTTTTCCAGCAAGCCCTTCGCCACGTCCTTCTGCATCTGAGTGCCTTCCTGCAAGACCTCTTCGAGCATCGCGCGGGCGCCATCGGGATCGCCCATGTCGAGGTAGGCGCGGGCCAGGTCGAGCTTGGTATCGACCGGGTCGTCATTGAGCTCGCCGAAATCGCCGAACTCGTCGCCGGCCGGCTCCGCATGCGATGTCGTGGCCGGCTCGTCGAAGTTCCAGCTCGACACGGCTTCGTCCTTCGGCGCAACCACTGGCTCGACCGGCTTGACCGGAGCCGCAGCCGCTTCCGCTTCCTCGGCGGCAGCCTGGGCGCGAGCCTGTTGCGGTGTCAGGTTGAAGTCGAAGTGGTACTCGCTGACCTTCTGGTTCGCGCGCAGCGGCGGCGGGGTCGGGCTCGACGAGGCCCCGGCTGGCGCCTCGTTGGCATAGCTGTCCAGGTCGAACTCGTTCAACGCCTGGATCTCATCCTCGGTGCGTGGCGGCACGACCTCGTCGTGAAGGTCCGTGTCGGGGTGCGCCGGGCTTTCGTCGGCATGGGCGAACAACGGGTGCCCGGGGGTGAGGTCCTCGCCCATGTGCACCACGTCCTGCCATTCGTCCTGCTGCGGGCTGGCGACATGCGCGTACATGGCTTCGGCCGCGGCCTCGAAATGCTCGACGTCGCGACGGCTGTAGTACAGGCTGACCAGTTCCAGGTGCAGGCCCACGTCATCCGGATGCTCGGCCAACTGGTCGAGCAGTTCGTCCTGGTCGGGATCGGCACCGCCGGCAGCCGACGGGATCGGCGCGTCGCCGAAACGATCGGCCAGCGACGACGGCGGGGTCGGACGCCCCGGCGTGGCCGCCTTGCCGCGACGACCGCGCGAGGCGAGCAGCATGAGCAGGCCCAGCACCACGATCGCGGCACCGGCGATCATCGCCCAGGTCTGCATGTACCAGGGCTGCTCGGGCGGCGGCGCGGGATGCACCGCCGGGCGCGGGTGCACCACCGGCTTCTTCACCGCCGGCTTGGGCGCGGCGACGACTGGAGCCGTGGCAGCTGTACTGCTGGCCACGGCAGGTGTGGTCGCGGTCGACGCCGTGCCCGCATGGGCCGGGGCGACTGCTGTCTTGGGTGCTTCATGCGCCGTCACGGCCGCCACCAGCGGTGCCGTGGCGTTGCTGGACGCGGCCTCGGCTGGCGCCGGTGTTGCCGGCAACGGCTTCGGCGGCGGCAATCCGGCGGCCTTGCGCGCGGCGGCCAGCTTGGCCTGCAGCGCGGCAATCTCGTTGTCTTTCAGCGACAGCAGGCGCTGGTTCTTGCTGTTGATGTCCTTCAGATCCTTCAGGCGCGAATTAAGATCCGCGCTCTGCTGCTGCAGGCTGGACAGCGTTTCCTGGCTGCGCTGCAGATCCTGGCGCAAGCTGGCGACCGAGCCGTGCTTGCCACCGCCGGAGCCGGCGCCCTGCCCGCTGTCGCCAGCCGGCACCAGCGCCAACCGATCGCCCGTACTGGCATGACTCGTCGGCGAGGTGGACGCATTGGCACGGGTGGCAGCGGCCGCCACGGAGGTCGGCCTGCGTGCGGCACCGCCACTCCAGTCACTGTTCTGGCGGCGCACGGCGGCGGCGGCCTCGGCCACCTTCATCGCCAGCGCGTCATCGCGCGAAGGCACGCGCAGCACCGCACCGGCCTTCAGTGCATTGATGTTGTCGCGGTAGAAGGCATCCGGGTTGGCCTGCTTCAACGCCAGCATCATCTGGTCGACGTTGACCCCGTCCGGCGCCACGTTGCGAGCGACGGCCGACAACGTCTGGCCACGCTGCACCGGACCGTACTCGCCATTTTTCACTCCGGCAGCGGGCGCCTGGCGGGCCGTGGCCGACGGCCGGGGGCTTGCCGGCGCCGCATGGCTGGCGGCGGCATGGTGGCCCGCGTGGCGGTTGCCGGAGGTCGCGGCGGCCAGTTTGCCGGCCGGCGGATCAAGCAGTACCGGATATTCGTGCACGCTGGTGCCGGCGGCGCTGCTGACCTCGATGAGCAGGTCGATATAGGGGTTGTTGACCGGCACGCTGCTGGTAACCAGGATCACCTTGTGGCCGTGCTCATCGGCCACCTTGAACTGCAGCGGCACGGAGGGACGGCCATCGGTGATACCGGCGCGGGTGAAGGCATCGCTCGAGGCGAGGCGCGCGCTCAGGTTCTGCAATTCCGCCGGACTGGCCGGATTCACCGGAATTTCCACCCGCAAGGGCTGGCCCAGTGCGGATTTGACCTGGATCTGACCCAGATTGAGTGCCAGTGCCTGACTACTGCCCAGCGCGAGCGCTGCCAGCACCGACAACTTCAACGAACGATTCATGCCTGCTCCCCCAACTACCCGAATACCGCCAGTTGCTTTCGTCACCGCGGAATGACGGCAACTTTACGAATTGAGGCGTCACTTTAGTTAGATAGCCGCCAATCAACAATAGCCGGGGGAGGGAAATGGGCAGTGCATCGCGCCTTGAAGGCTGTCGGGCTCGGGGATCGAAGCGAAGAGCCTCACAACAGCGAAGCTGGTCAAGCCTGGCGGTGTGGGGACAGGTTTTCGACGATTCGCCGCCCCCTGATGGCTCCATAGGGCGAGAGTCGGCGGAAAGATGGACTACACAGCACATTTGCAGCCTGACCCACCAGGCTTGGCGGCCCCCCCCCCGGCCCGTACCGATCACTGCCCCGCGGGGGATGGCTTCTGGCCGGATTGCACCGCCTGCAGCTGTTTCTTCAGCTCGGCGATGGTGCTGTCTTGTTGCTGCAGCCGGGCTGCCGCCTGCCGGCTGCGCGACTCCTGTTCTGCCACGCCCTGCTTCAGCCGCGCCACCCGGCTTTTGTCGCGGCTCAGCTGCTGTTGAAGCGGGCTGGATGCGGCCGGGGCGGCGGCGACGCGCGGGGCCGCCGCCTGCGTACCCGCCGCCAGGGCCGGCAGCGACAACAAGCCCAGCGTCAGCAGGACGGGCACACACGAAAACGGCAAGCGATACGTCACAGATAGTTCTCGATCAGCAGTTCGGCAATCTGCACGGCATTCAGGGCCGCGCCTTTGCGGATATTGTCGGCGACGACCCACAGGTTGAGCCCGTGTTCGCCAGCCAGGCCCTCGCGGATGCGGCCCACGAATACCGGGTCCTTGCCGGCCGCATCACCCACCGGCGTAGGATAACCGCCCGCCTTGCGCTCGTCCTGAACCACCACGCCATCGGCCTGTTCCAGCAGTTCCCGGGCCTGTTCGGCCGTGATCTTGTCGCGCGTCTCGATATGCACCGCCTCGGCGTGGCCGTAGAACACCGGCACGCGCACCGCGGTGGGGTTCACCTCGATCGACGGGTCTTCCAGGATCTTGTGCGTCTCCCACACCAGTTTCATTTCTTCCTTGGTGTAGCCGTTGGGCTGGAAATCGTCGATGTGCGGGATCACGTTGAACGCGATCTGCTTCGGGAATTTCTTGCTTTCCACGTCCTGGAAATTGAGCAGCGCCGCGGTCTGCTTGCCCAGTTCTTCCATGCCCGAGCGCCCTGCCCCCGACACCGACTGATAGGTCGCGATGTTGATCTTGTCGATGCCCACCGCCCGGTGAATCGGCGCCAGCACCACCAGCAATTGCATGGTCGAGCAGTTCGGATTGGCGATGATGCCGTGCGTGGTGTACTGCGCGATGGCGTGCGGATTCACCTCGCTCACCACCAGCGGGATGTCGTCCTGGTAGCGAAACTCGGAGGTGTTGTCGATCACCACCGCACCAGCCGCGGCCGCACGCGGTGCATGCACCTTGCTGACCGAGCCACCAGCCGAGAAGAACGCGATATCCACGCCCTCGAAGTCGTAATCGGCCAGGTTTTTCACCGTCACGTGCTTGCCAGCGAACTCCACCTTGCCGCCAGCAGAACGCTCGCTGGCCAGCGGCACCAGCTCGCTGACCGGGAAATCGCGCTCGGCGAGGATGGCGAGCAGGGTCTCGCCCACGGCGCCAGTGGCGCCAACCATCGCAACCTTGTAACTGCTCTTCTTGCTCATCGGATAGATTCTTGTCGGGGTGGTGAAAGAGGCGCGCGGGCCACGGCCAGCGCTTCGGGGTTCAGCAGGTTGGGTGGATGCCCGGCATGCGGGCCATGGCCGAACAGTGCCAATACATTGTCCACGGCCACTGCGGTCATCGCGCGACGGGTACCGGTCGTGGCGCTGGCGATATGCGGGCTGAGCAGCGCGTTGTCGAGCGCCAGCAGGTCGGAATGCACGCGCGGCTCGCCCTCGAACACGTCGAGTCCGGCCGCGGCCAGCCGCCCTTCACGCAAGGCGGCGGCCAGCGCCACATCGTCCACGATGCCGCCGCGCGCCACGTTCACCAGCACCGCAGTCGGTTTCATCTGCGCCAGTTCGGCGGCGCCGATCGCGTGACGGGTATCAGGCGTCAGCGGCAACACGAGCACAAGGAAATCCGCTTCGCGCAGCAATTCCGCCTTGTCCACGTAACGGGCATGGCATTCATGCTCGGTGGCCTCGGGCAGGCGTGAACGGTTGTGGTAGATCACCGGCATGCCGAATCCCGAAGCGCGACGCGCCACGGCCTGGCCGATACGCCCCATGCCGAGAATACCCAAGGTGCCACCGCGCACATCGGTGCCCAGCCAACCCTTGAATTCGGTGGCATGCCACTGGCCCGCTCGCAGCCAGCGTTCGGCGGCGCCCAGGCGCCGCGCCGCGCCCAGCAACAGCGCCCAGGCATGGTCGGCCACGCTCTCGTTGAGCACGTCGGCCGTGTTCGAGGCAGCGATGCCGGCGGCAGTGAGCGCGGCCACATCGAGGTTGTCGTACCCCACGGCCAGGTTGGCCACGATGCGCAGGTGCTTTGCACCCACCACTTCCGCCGCACCAATGCGCTCTTTCATGCCGACGATGGCTGCATCGTGGGAAGCCAGTTTCGCCACCAGATCAGCCGGGCCCAAGGTCCGCTCCACCGACTCTTCCACCACGCGAAAATGCGGTTGCAACCGCGCGATCACGTCGGGAAAGGTGGGGCGCGAGACCCATACGCTGGGCTTGTCGGTCATCTGTCCTGGTTCCAATACTGCGAACGACCCGTCACGGGATGCGCGGTTGCACCACGCCCACATCGCCGCATTGGGCGCGGTGACGCAGTGCATGATCCATCAGCACCAGCGCCATCATCGCCTCGGCGATAGGCGTGGCACGAATGCCGACGCAGGGGTCGTGACGGCCCTTGGTGACCACTTCCACCGGCTCGCCGGCCAGGTTCACGCTGCGGCCGGGAATCAGGATGCTTGAAGTGGGCTTCAGCGCGATCGAGGCAACCACCGCCTGCCCCGTACTGATGCCCCCAAGGATGCCACCGGCATGATTGGACGTAAAGCCGTCCAAACGCATTTCATCGCGATGCTGGCTGCCGTGTTGTTCGACGGCCGCGAAACCGTCGCCGATTTCCACACCCTTCACCGCATTGATCGACATCAAAGCCGACGCCAGGTCGCCATCCAGCTTGCCGTAGATCGGCTCGCCCCAGCCCGGCGGCACGCCATCGGCCACCACGGTAACGCGCGCACCGACCGAATCGCCGGATTTGCGCAGCGCATCCATGGCCTTTTCCAGCTCCGGCACCTGTTCCGCGCAGGGCCAGAAGAACGGATTCTGCTCGACCGCATTCCAGTCGAAACCGCGAGGCTTTGCGTCGCCCAACTGCGACAGGTAACCGCGCACGCGCACGCCGTGGCGCTCGGCCAGCCACTTCTTGGCGACTACTGCGGCGGCCACGCGCATGGTGGTCTCGCGTGCCGATGAACGACCGCCGCCCCGCGGGTCACGGATACCGTACTTCTGCCAGTAGCTGTAATCGGCGTGACCGGGGCGGAAGGTTTGCGCGATGTCGCCGTAATCCTTGCTGCGCTGGTCGGTATTGCGGATCAGCAGCGCGATCGGCGTGCCGGTGGTGCGTCCCTCGTACACGCCGGAAAGAATCTCCACCTCGTCGGCTTCACGGCGTTGCGAGGTATGCCGGCTCTTGCCGGTGGCGCGACGATCGAGATCGTGACGAAATTCGCCGGCATCGATCGGCAGCCCCGGCGGACAACCGTCGATCACGCAGCCAATCGCCGGCCCGTGGCTTTCGCCAAAGGTGGTGACGGTGAAGAGTTTGCCGAAGGAATTGCTGGACACGGGGTTTGGACGTCCATCCGATGAGAGCCGTCCAAGCTTACCCGGGTTTGCGCCGCATGTCGCGGCGCACAAGAAACCTCAACCAGCGGCCCGCGCACGCCACTCGCGGGCAAGCAGCGCGTAGATCGCGTCGTCGGCCCATGCGTCGCCATCACGAAAACTTTCGCGAAAATGCGCCTCCTGGCGCATGCCGAGCCCTGCCAGCAACCGTACGCACGGCGTATTGCGCGGATCGACCGAAGCGAACACCCGATGCCGCCCCAGCTCGCCGAAAGCGAGGTCAAGCATCGCCGCCAGCGCCTCGGTAGCCAGCCCTTTGCCCTGCCACGATGGAGCGAGGCTGATGCCCAGTTCCACGGTATCCCTGCCCACGAAATGCAGGCCGAGGTCCCCCGCCAGTTCAGCGGAATCGCGCCAGCGGATGGCGAACTGGAACCAGCTGTCCGGCGTGTCAAACACCACGCCCTGCTGGCGCTCGATGAACTCCCGCGCCGCCTCGACCGATCCCGGGCGCCATCCCTGGTAACGGCTGACCCGCGGGTCGGCACGGTAGGCGAACAGCGTCGCGGCATCGCCTGGATGAAGTGCATCCAGCCGCAATCGCGCCGTGGCCAGTTCCATCGATCAGCCAGGCCGGCGCGCGACAGCGGCGGCATGAATTACCGCCGCATACTCGACCAGGTCGCGCCGCTCCAGCGCAAACACGCCCATCGGTCCGACCTTGAACTCGATCCACACGAACGGCACCTCGGGCAGCAAGGCCGCCAGCGCGTGCTCGCTTTCGCCCACTTCAACGATCAGCAGGCCGTCGTCGCTGAGCAGGTCGGCCGCTTCATCGAGGATGCGCAGGCAGATATCCAGCCCGTCCTCGCCCGAAGTGAGACCCAGCTTCGGCTCGTGCGCGTACTCGCCCGGCAAGGCGGCGTACTCGTCCTCGGTGACATAGGGCGGATTGGACACGATCAGGTCGTACTTGCGCCCCTTCACGCCCGCGAACAGGTCGGACTTCACCGCTTCGACGCGGCCCTCGACATGCTGGAACGCGATGTTCTCGCGGGCCAGCGCCAGCGCGTCATCGCTGATATCGACGATGTCCACCTGCCAGTCCGGGTTGTACTCGGCCATCGCGATGCCGATGCAGCCGGAGCCGGTGCACAGGTCCAGCGCGCGTCCGATCTGGCGGCCATCCAGCCACGGCGCAAAGCCCGACTCGATCAGCTCGGCGATCGGCGAACGCGGCACCAGTGCACGATGGTCGCTTTTGAACTTCAGCCCGGCGAACCAGGTTTCGCCGACCAGGTAGGCCACCGGCAGGCGCTCGCTGACGCGGCGCTCGATCAGTGCCAGCACCTGCTCGCGCTCGGCCGTGGTGAGCCGACCGGCGCCATAGGCCGGCGGAATGTCCGGCGGCAGGTGCAGGCAGGCCAGCACCAGGTGCGTGGCCTCGTCGATGGGGTTGTCGTGGCTGTGGCCGAAGGTCAGCCCGGCCGCCGAAAAACGGCTGGCACCGTAGCGGATGAAATCGATGATGGTGGCAAGTTCGGCGGTCACGGCGACACCTGAAACGATAAAGACCGGCAAGTATAGCGAGGGAGGAGTGAGGGAAGAGGAGTGAGAAGTGAGAGAAGGCAGCTTGCCGGGAACTCATGCCTTTCTCTCACTTCTCACTCCTCTCCACTCACTTCCCGCTCCTCTTCCCTCACTGCTGCCCCCTATACTTCGCCGGATGACTTTCAAAGTATTCCTCCAATACGCCCTGCCACACCGCTTCCTGTCGCGTCTGGTCTACTGGGCCACGCGCTGGACCTTCGCGCCGTGGAAGAACTGGCTGATCGGCACCATCGTGCGCAATTACCACGTGGACATGACCGAGGCCGTGCAGCCCGATGCGCTGGCCTACCAGCACTTCAATGCCTTCTTCACGCGCAAGTTGAAAGCCGGTGCGCGCCAGGCCGACGCCGATCCGGCCGCACTGATCTCCCCGGCCGATGGCCGCATCAGCCAGGCCGGCACGATCGTCGACGGGCGGATCTTCCAGGCCAAGGGGCAGGATTACACCGCTGCCGAACTGCTCGGCGGCAGCGAAGCCGAGGCCGCGCCGTACCGCAATGGCCGCTTCGTCACCGTCTACCTGTCGCCGCGCGACTACCATCGCGTGCACATGCCACTGAAAGGCACGCTGAAGGAAACCGTGCACGTGCCCGGCCGCATCTTCAGCGTAGCGCCGTTCGCGGTGGAGGCGATTCCGCGCCTGTTCGCGCGCAACGAGCGGCTGGTCTGCCACTTCGAAGGCGAACACGGCCCGTTCGTGGTGGTGATGGTGGGCGCCATCCTGGTGTCGTCGGTGGCCACGGTGTGGGATGGCCTGGTGATCCCGCCCTACGCCTCATCCATCCGCCGCAAGTCGTTCGAAGGCCAGGGCATCACACTGGAACGCTTCGCCGAAATGGCACGCTTCAACATGGGTTCCACCGTGATCATGCTGCTGCCCGAGGGCACGGCCGAGCTCGACGCCTTGCAGCCGCAGCAGCCGATCCAGGTGGGGCAGCGACTGGGAAAAGCGGCACTCTGACCCAGTTGCACACCCGAAACGTGACACATTCCGTCATTTTGTGACGCTCTGGGCATACGGCGTCTTCACAATCGTTATGCTCCTCGCTTGCCCGGCGCTTGCGCCGCCAGCCAGATCGAGGACTGCATGCATATCGTCACCCGACTCATCGCGATGAACCGCGCCAGGCAGCTGCAGCGCCAGTTCCAAGAGATCGAACGAAGCATCCATGCACTGCCCGGCCGCAGCCGCGCGCGCCTGGGCACACTGACCCTGCGCGAGATCGGGCAGGCTTCGCAGTGCGACTTCCCCCATCTCTATGGCACACCGCCCGAGGATCGCTACCAGCCGTGGGGCCAGGGCACGGCGATCGGTTTCACCCGTGCGCAATCGGACAATGCCGAAGTGGCCTTGCGCGGCATCGCGCTGTGGCTGGCGGTGGCTTACCACGAAACCAAGGAGTCGCCCCACGCCAGCGTGCAGCCGCAGCACCGCCAGCTATTGCGCGTGTTGCGCGAACTGAAGGAAGTACACCATCGTGACGGCGACATCGCCGAGCAGTGGATGAATTCCAGCGCTGCGGCCTGAAGCCGCCAGGTCCGAGGGCAGGACGAACCTGCCACACTCATCACTCGACGCAACACCTTTCCAGCGCCCGGCACATGCCGGGCGTTGACGCATCAGCGCCGGCAGGCAGGCAGCTTCAGCACCTGGCCGACTCGAATGCTGTGGTGGCGAATACCGTTCAGGTGTTCGATCTCGTGCACACTGGAACAGCCCTGGCGACGCGCGATGCTGCTGATGGTGTCGCCACGACGCACCGTGTAGCGCCGGGCCTTCGAAACCGGCGGCGGATCGTGGCGCACCGGCACCACCGGCACCACGGCGTTGTGCAAATCACTGGCCAGGATCGGCCACGGCCCATCCACGCAGCGCGAGGCGTACGCCTTTTCCAGCGGCTTGGGCAATTGCAGCACGGCACCCACCGGCTGCTCCTGCTGCGGATCGAGTCGCGGATTGAGGTTGCGCAAGGTACGGAACCAGCCGTCCTGCATGCCACCGGCTTCGCCGAGGCAGACGGTAAGCTCCGAAATCGAGGCCGCGCGCTTCAGCGTGATGTGCCCCGGAACGCCGTCGATCTTCGGGAAACGCAGGTTGTAGCTGTTCGGATGCAGGAACAACCATGCCGCCGCCAGCACGGAAGGCACGTAATCGCGGGTTTCCTGCGAGAGCTGGTCGTAGATGCGCGGGTCGTAGAAGCTCACCGAGGTGTCGCTGCCCACCAGTCGGCGCATGCGTCCCTCGCCGCCGTTGTAGGCGCCCAGGGTCAGTTCGAGGTTGTCGTTGAAGGCCTTGAGCTGCTCATTGATGTACGCAGCATTGGCACGCGCGGCATCGGCGGGATCGAAACGCGTGTCGAAGCCGTTGACGTTGCCCAGCCCGAAGCGCAAGCCGGTGGCATACATGAACTGCAGCGGCCCGGCCGCGCCCGAACGCGACACCGCATGCACCTTGCCGCCGGATTCCTTCGCCATGATGCCGAACAGCAAGGCCTCGGGCAGGTCTGCCTTCTGGTATTGCGGCCACATCTCGTGACGCAGGTACTCGTAGTTGACGTAGGCATCCATCAGGTTCGGGCGCCACTGGGTCAACCACATTTCCAGCGCCGCCTTCACCGGGCCATTCATCGCAATCAGCTCGGACAGCTTCTGCCCGTGCAGCAGGATCACGCTGCGCTGCGCCTGCGGCAGACTGGCCGCGCCATTCAGGCCGGCGACCTGGCCGCTGGGGGATTCGTTGTCCTTGTCATCGGGTGATTCGTCGCCGATGAAGCTGCCATCCTTCAGGCGCAGCAGATGATCGAATACCGAGAAGAAGCGCTGCGGGTCGCAGCCCTCGGTGTTCTCGCAATGCGCGGCGGCATCACGCAGCTGATCCAGCGATTGTTTCAAGGTCTTTTCCGACGCATCCGTGTCGTTGTCGCGCGCCTGCTGCAACGCGGTTTCGTAGCCCTGGCTGGCCTGGTCGAGCTGGGCGTACAGCGCCTTCACGGAGGCCGGAGCCGCCGGTTTGCTGCCGCCCGTGGCGCAGGCAGCGAGCAGGCCCAGCGCCGCGGCCAGGGGAGCGAGACGCAGGGAACGTGCAACAGGGAAGTACGACATGAGGAACATCTGACCGCGGGAAACGCCCACGATAACGGGCAATGCAGGTGGACTCAATGTGCGTCGACAGCTATCCACGCGCGGTGCGAGTGCGCCGACGGCAAATCGCCACGGTTGGCTACAATCCCTGCAACCCCATTGGACGGAATGCCATGACTGACATCCTCATCGGCCGCAACAACAGCACCAGCGTCAGCCTCGACCCGCACTTCGGCAACCGCCACGGCATGATTGCCGGCGCCACCGGCACCGGCAAATCGGTCTCGTTGATGGTGCTGGCCGAAGGTTTCTCGAAGCTGGGCGTACCCTGCTTCCTGGCGGACGTGAAGGGCGATCTGGCCGGATTGGCGATGGCCGCCGGCGCGCCGGGCGACAAGCTCAAGGCACGGCTGGACAAGCTCAAGCTGAGCGACTGGAAGCCGCAGGCCAACCCGGTGGTGTTCTGGGACCTGTACGGCAAGCTCGGCCATCCGGTGCGCGCCACCATCAGCGAGATGGGCCCGACCCTGCTCGGCCGTGTGCTCGACCTCAACGACACCCAGCAAGGCGTGCTGGAAGTGGTCTTCAAGGTGGCCGACGACAACGGCTGGCTGCTGCTGGACCTGGCCGACCTGCGCGCGATGCTCAACTTCGCGGTGGACAACAGCAAGGACATCTCCACTCACTACGGTCTGATCAGCAAACAGAGCCTGGCCGCGGTGCAGCGCGCCCTGCTGCAACTGGAACAGGATGGCGCCGATCAATTCTTCGGCGAGCCCGCGCTGGAACTGGCCGACCTGATGCGCCAGGACATGAGCGGCCGCGGCGTCATCAACGTGCTGGCCGCCGATCAGCTGATCCTGAAGCCGCGCCTGTACTCCACCTTCCTGCTGTGGCTGCTGTCCGAGCTGTTCGAGCAACTGCCCGAAGTCGGCGACCTCGACCAGCCCAAGCTGGTGTTCTTCTTCGACGAGGCACACTTGCTGTTCGATGATTGCCCCGCAGCCCTGCAACAACGGGTGGAACAGGTGGTACGGCTGATCCGCTCCAAGGGTGTGGGCGTGTATTTCTGCTCGCAGAACCCGGACGACGTACCCGGCGAAATCCTCGGCCAGATGGGCAACCGCATCCAGCACGCGCTGCGCGCCTTCACCCCGCGCGACCAGAAAGCGGTGAAGGCCGCCGCCGAAACCTTCGTGGCCAATCCGAAACTCGACGTCACCGAAGCCATCGGCAAACTCGGCGTGGGCGAGGCATTGGCTTCCACCTTGGGCAAAGGCGGCGTGCCCGCCCCGGTGGAACAGGTACTGGTGAGCACACCGTGCTGCCGCATCGGCGCCATCACCGCCGACGAGCGCAACACCATCCGCAGCCGCTCACCAGTGGGCGGCAAATACGACACCGCCGTGAATCGTGAATCGGCAGCGGAAATGCTGGCCAAGCGCGCCGACGACAAGGCCGCCGATGCGAATGCCGTCGCTGCCGACGCGCCGACCAAGGCCGCAGCCAGCGGCGAAACCGGCCCGGCCTGGAGCGGCGCCGTGCACGACGCCCTGTTCGGCACCAAGCGCCGCCAGGGCATGATCGAAACCATGGGCAAGCAAGTAGTGCGCACCATGGGCAGCCAGCTCGGCCGGCAGATCCTGCGCGGCGTGCTGGGCGGCATCTTCGGCGGCAAGCGTTGAACGCCTGCCCGCGACCTCGCCGCGACAGGCGACCTCATGTAGGAGCGCACCCTGTGCGCGAAGGGTTTTCGCGGTACCCGACAAGAGCTTTTCGCGCACAAGGTGCGCTCCTACATCGCCCCGTGCGGGGCCCGAAAGACCGTGGGCAAGCTCCCGCCGAAGGACAGGCATGAGTCGCTGGCGCCCACCTTCTCCCGGTTCCACCGCGATCATCACCCGCGAGGGTTTCGAGCGACTGAAGGCCGAACTCGATCATCTCTGGCACGTGTTGCGCCCGGAGGTGGTGAAGGCACTTGCCGCCGCCGCCGCCGAGGGCGACCGCTCGGAAAACGCCGAATACACCTACCGCAAGAAGCAGCTCGGCGAGATCGATCGTCGCGCACGCTACCTCAGCAAGCGCATCCCCGCACTGAAGGTGGCCGAGGGCGCACCGGCCGACCGCGACGCGGTATTTTTCGGCGCCGCCATCACGCTGGAAAACCTCGCCAGCGGCGAGGAAGTCCGCTACCGCATCGTCGGTCCCGACGAGACCGACGCCAGGCTGGGCTGGATCAGCATCGACTCGCCGCTGGCGCGGGCCGTGCTGAAGAAGCGCGTCGACGACGAGTTCGAAGCCGAACTGCCCGGCGGGCGCACGCGCTTCCTGATCGTGGATGTGCGCTACGCGGCGTAATCGTCTTTACCCGGCCTGTTCCGCCAACGCCTCCGCCAGCGCCAGGTATTCCTCACTTTGCTGCAGTCCCGCGATGAAACGCGCAGGAATTGCCTCCAGCCCGCCGATGGCACCGCACAGCGCACCGGTGAGCATGGCGCGCGCCTGATTCTGCCCGCCTGCGTTCACCGCGTTCAGCACGCCCTGTTCCACGTCGCCCTGGAAGCGTGCCGCGAGGTAATAGGCCGCGGGAAACTGGTGGTACACCGCGCATGGCAGGCCATAGACCAGGCCCACTTTCGACGCCGGCTCGATGGAAACACCCGGATCGTGCGCAGCACGGGCGATCGAGGAGACCGTGAGCAAGGCATCGGGCGAAGCGAACTGCCCCGCCTTGAGCGGCGCCTCCGCGCCTTGCGGCACGTCCAACTCTCCGCTGGTCACGGCGTGGAACGGCAGCTCGCCGGACTTCACCATGCCCATCAAGCGGCCGGACAGGTCCGCATCCAGCGCCACCCCATTCACCAGCTGTCCCAGCACGGCGGCGAAAGCCAGCGTCATCGCGCCCACCGTGGGGTCGCGCTGGGTCAACGCCACGTTGGTACTCACGTGACGTGCCAGCTGTGCCGGGTCGCCGGCATGACGCAGCGCAATCGCCAACACCCGCTCCGCTGCCTCGGTGTTGTCCGCCAGTCCCGCCACCTGCCCCCAGGGCAAGCCCGCCCGGCGCTTGCCCCACGCCTCACGAATCGACTGGCTGGTGTAGCCACCCGGCCCCGCCATCGGCGTGCCGTCCAGCAGCGGAAACAGTTCCTGATCCATCCGTGCGCAGAAATCAGCCTCGTCGTAACCACCGCGCTCCACCAGCGAGCGTGTTGTCAGCGCAAGGATGAAGCCCGCCTGCGACGATGCGCCTGCGGGCAGACCCTCGTGGTAGCGCCCAGGCTTTGGCGCCGTGTAGTCAGTGATCCACTCGCCGTAGTCGCGACACAGCGCGTCCAGGTCGTAGTACCAGTGCGGACCAAGCGCCAATGCGTCGCCGATGAAGGCACCCATCAGGGCGCCCTGGATGCGGCTTTTTCTTGAAACGGATGACGAAGCGTGTGACATGCGAGTTTACCTGCAATGACGAAGCCGTGCCATCGTAACGCCGGTCATGTGAGCGCCTCGAAAAGCAGCTGGCCGGCGACGTCACCACCGATGGGAGCAACTCGTCCACGCACGATGTCGCGTCAGCCGTCTTCCCCGCAGCCCGCTTGCGAAGCGCGCCCGATATGTTCATCCGTGGAATGCTCAAGCGCGGGCACCCAGGAACGGGGCAGGTTCATTCCCGGCACGATCAAACGGATGCAAGTGAACCTGGCCCTGTTTTGCGGTGGACTACGACTGATCGATCAGCCGGGCATCACTCGTCTAAGATTCCGGAAAATCCACGACGGCGCCTGGTGCGGGCATTTCCCCATCTCGACCATGCTCGGTTTGCGCGGGCAAGGCGCGCCACGTCTTGCCTGCGTCGAAATCATCCAGATCCGGGTAATCGCCAAGCGTTTCATAGCTGGCGATGACGAATGGCAGCCCTTCGCCGGCCAGCGGAGCAGCGCCGTCGCTGACGTGAAAGTGAAGATGGGGCCCGGTCGAGTCACCGCTGAAACCGAGCGCGCCGATGACCTCGCCGCGATGCACGTGCTCGCCGACATGCACGCGAACGCTGCCCGGTTGCAGGTGCTCGTAATGCGCATAGCGGCCATCGCCCAGCGCGAGCGACACGAAATTGCCACTGCCCTCGTCCAGCGGATGCCGCGGGTTCTTCAGCGTTTTGCTCTCGGGATAGTCATTGCGCGTGGCGACCACCGTGGCATCGGCCACCGCCAGCACGTCCTCGCCATAACCGAGCCAATTCCTTGCCACCTGCGCGTTAGCGCGCGCGTGATGCCCACGCCTGTCCAACTTGAACCAGTCGATCGCGAAACGCGCGGGGATTCGCGCCCGTCCATCCAATGCGAACATCACCCGGCGATGTCCACGTGGCACGGACGCGTCGTAGATGGCGACCCACGGCCCGCCGCGCAGAGGCGGTGCAAGGCTCACCGGCGCGCGCCGATCGACCGCAAACGCGCCACCCGTGACCTCGCCAGGTTCCCCCTCGTGCGAGATGGTCCGATACGCCAATCGGTGGATCAGCCTACGCGGCACCCGCGCATCAGCGGGCAGCACCACCTCCACGTAGATCACCGCCTGCATGCCGGCCGCCAGGCCTTCGGCACCCGGCGACTTGTCGGTACCGGCGATCGCCATGCGGGCCACCAGCGCGGGGCCGGCCCAGGAAGCCAGCGGCTTTTCCGTCGCATCCGCATCCAGCACGTCCAGTGCCGACGGCAGCAGGCTGACGCCGGCATAGTTCGTCACGTGCAGTTCGTAGACCAGTTGTCGGTGCCCATCGACCATCACCGCCATCGGTGCCCAAGGCACCTGCAGGTCGAACGATTGGCGCGGTGTCGAGGCGCTGGCAGGTGTCCACAAGCACACCAGCAGCATCACCAGAAGAAACCGGATCATCGTTGCATCTCCAGTTGGTGACACGCGCCGGCAGGTTGATCCGCACCGGCGGCGAGGCGTTTCCACTATCGCGCGAAAACATCTCCGGCATACCTGCCACCAGTCATCTCCTCCCGGTATTCCGTCGGCCGCCATGCCTCGCACCAGGACATCAAACGGGAGAAATCGCCCGCGTCATTGCTTCGGTCACAGCACCGACGCGGGCGGATAGCGTCTCCCGGCACGCTTCGGCTGATAGCAGATGGTGCTGCGATGGAAGGCTTCGTCGGCATTCGCGGGATGCCAGCCGGGGATACCGGACAGCGGAAGCGGGCGCAGTTCCAGCGGGTCGTGCAGCAGCGCGCCGGTGGCGATCAGCCCGGCGCAGTGCATGTCGGCGTGCCGGATGTCCGCGTCGCCGGTGGACAGGAACGTCACGGCTTTCCCTACCAGCAGCTTGTCCGGATTCAACGCAAGTTCCAGCAGTGCATGCCCGAACAGCTCGCAGCGGATCGAGCCATCCAGCCACGCCTGCCGATGCTGCCAGAACAAGGCGTACCAGTCGTGAGCGTCCCACAAGCGCAGCAGTGCCGGATCGCGCACGACCACGATGACGCCGCCTTCGTCGAAGTGGGTCATCGCGTATTGGGCGCGCGAGCGCTGCTTTGGCCCCATGCGCACGATCTCGGCCATCTGGCGCAGATTCAATGCCTGCTTCAGCGCCGGATATCGCAGCCACACCAGCGCGTTGAGCAGGTCGTGCCAGTTGTCCTTGCGGGTGGCGATCCGGCCGTGCTCGGCGATGCGCTGCTCGTAATGCAGGCCATCGGCGAGCAGATCAGCATCCTGTGCCGCGAAGCGAGTAGACGTCGTGGCCGGCCACAGCGTGTTGAGTGCTTCGATCGTGGGCCACGCCTGCCCTTGCAACAGACCGGCATGGTCCCGCCATGCCGCCAGCGGCAGCCGGTCGAACACTTGCGGGTCGACCGTGCCACGGGCCGGCGCGACATAGCGCACGGTCTTACACGATCTTGAGCTTGGGATGCGCCAACCGCGCGTGCAGGTCGTGCTCGCTGGCCGCTTCGATCACGACGTCGACGAACTGACCGGGCTTCAGTGCGTGGCCGTCGGCGATCAGCACGCTGCCGTCGATCTCGGGTGCGTCGGCAGCCGAACGCGCAACCGCGCCATCGGCATTCGCCTCGTCGACCAGTACGGTCATCGTGCTGCCGATCTTGCGCTGCAGTTTCGCCGCGGAGATTTCCGCCTGCACTTCCATGAAGCGTTCGAGGCGGTCTTCCTTCAGCTCTTCGGAGACGGCGCCGGGCAGTTCGTTGGCCTTGGCGCCGTCCACCGGCGAATAGGCGAACGCGCCCACGCGATCGAGTTCGGCTTCGCGCAGGAAGTCGAGCAGTTCCTCGAATTCGGCGTCGGTCTCGCCAGGGAAGCCGACGATGAAGGTGCTGCGGATGGTGAGGTTCGGAACCTGCTTGCGCCAGTTGCGGATGCGCTCCAGCGTCTTGTCGATGTTGCCGGGGCGTTTCATCAGTTTCAGGATGCGCGGGCTGGCGTGCTGGAACGGGATGTCCAGGTACGGCAGGATCTTGCCGGCGGCCATCAGCGGCATCAGTTCGTCCACGTGCGGGTACGGGTAGACGTAGTGCAGGCGCACCCACACGCCCAGCTCCGACAAGCCTTCGCACAGTTCGGTCATGCGCGTGCGGTACGACTTGCCGTGCCATTCGTGCTCGGCGTACTTCACGTCGACGCCGTAGGCGCTGGTGTCCTGCGAGATCACCAGCAGTTCCTTCACGCCACCCTTGACCAGCTTTTCGGCCTCGACCAGCACCTCGTCGACCGGGCGCGAGACCAGGTTGCCGCGCATCGACGGGATGATGCAGAAACTGCAGCGGTGATTGCAGCCTTCGGAAATCTTCAGGTAGGCGTAGTGCTTCGGGGTGAGCTTGACGCCCGTGTCCGGCACGATGTCCAGGAACTTGTTGCGCTTCGGCGGCAGCACGTCGTGTACCGCGTGCATCACGCTGGCGTAATCCTGCGGCCCACTGATCGACAGCACGTCGGGATAGGCTTCGCGAATCAGGTCCGCGCGCTTGCCCAGGCAACCGGTGACGATCACCTTGCCGTTCTCGTTGAGTGCGGTGCCGATCGAATCCAGCGACTCCTGCACCGCTGCGTCGATGAAACCGCAGGTGTTCACCACCACCGCGTCGGCCTCGTTGTAGCTCGGCACGATCTGGTAGCCCTCGACCTTGAGCTGGGTGAGGATGCGCTCGGAATCCACCAGGGCCTTGGGGCAGCCAAGGCTGACGAAACCGATCTTCTGCGAAGCCTGGGACATGGGCGGGCTTTACCGTGAAAACGAGTGGGAACAGGCAATTATACGGAATCGACGTCTGCGGGGCCGGTTCCATCGCCGAAACCCGATGATTTCACGGACAAGCGCTTGCGCCATTCGCCGTGCCCCACTGCCCGGGAGCCCATCGTCTGGTCTGAAAAAAATCGACCAGCGGTCCATTTCCACCGCCCAGGCTCCCAGGAGCGTGGGCGGTAGAAACTTTCGAGGCGAAAAAGTGGCTGCGTGAGGACAGATTTTCGACGATTCGCCGGCCCATAGTGGTTCTATGGGCCAAGAAGCGACGGAAATATGGACCACACAGACACTTTTGCAGCCCGGAAGATTTCTGCCGCCCACGCTCCTAGAATCACCCTACCCCCACAGGAGCATCGCCATGGGCCAGCACATCAACATTCCGACCTCTCGCACCCGGTGCATCGGCGGTTATCTGGCGCAAGCCGAGGGCCAGCCGAAAGGCGGCGTGGTGCTGATCCAGGAAATCTACGGCGTCACCCAACATATCCGCGACGTGGCCGATCGCCTTGCCGCCGCCGGCTATACGACGATCGCGCCGGCCTTCTTCGATCATCTGGAAGCGTGGCTGGAACTGGACTATGACGAAGTCGGCACGGCGCGCGGCAAGGGCCTGGTAGCCGAGCTGGGGCTGGATCACCCACTGGAGGACGTGGCCAGTGCGGCCGAAGCCATCGCCTCGTCCGGCAAGATCGGCACGGTGGGCTTTTGCTGGGGCGGCACGGTGGCGTTGCTGGCCGCGATGAAACTCGGCCTGCCGTCGGTGAGTTATTACGGCGCCCGCAACCTGTCACTGCTGGGCAAGAATCCGAAGGCGCCCGTGATGTTCCACTTCGGCGAGAACGACCAGTCGATTCCACCCGAGGCCGTGGCCAAACATCGCGAGCTGCTGCCCGAGTCGGCGGAAATCTTCACCTATCCCGGTGCCGGCCACGCCTTCAACCGCGACGTGCCGGGCGACAAGCACTATCACGAGGCCAGTGCCAAGCTGGCCTGGGAGCGCACGCTGGGTTTCCTCGACAAGCACCTGGCCAACGCATGAGCGAGACCGCCTTCACCCTCGACCCGCGCCTGCAGGGCGACACCCGTCCGGTGATCTCGCTGCCCTTGTGCAACGTATTGTTGATGAACGACGCGCGCTTTCCATGGCTGATCCTGGTGCCGCGCCAGGCTGGCAAGTCGGAAATTGCCGATCTGTCCGAAGCGGACCAGGCCCGCTTGTGGCAGGAAGTGAACAAGGCCGGTGCGGCACTGCGTGCCACGGCCCGATGCGACAAGCTCAACATCGGTGCATTGGGCAATATCGTGCGGCAGTTGCATGTGCATGTCGTCGCCCGATGCGATGGCGATGCGGCATGGCCCGGGCCGGTCTGGGGCTGCGGGCACGCGCTGCCTTATGACGACGCCGAGCGCCGTGGCCACATCGAAAACCTGCGTGCCGCGTTGACGGCCACGCACTGAATCACGCCCCTGCACATGAAAACGCCTGCATGAACCATGCAGGCGTTTGCTTGTTCCGCCCGGTTGACGCCGGGCCGTCAGCCCAGGCGCCAGAACCGGGTCATGGCCTCAATAGCCGCCGCGCTGGCCGGCCTGCTCCACGCTGTCGCAACCTGCCGCGCTCTTGCACTTCTGGCCATCATCCTGCTTCACCGGCGCATGGTATTCCTGCAGCGCGCGCGCCTTGGTCTCGACCGGATTGATCTTCTTCAGCGTACCGCCGTCGTCGTAGTACACGGCAAAGCCGTAGTCGAGCACCATGCGGGCCATGTACTGCAGGTGCTGCTTGCGAATCTTCGAGTCATCACTGCGCACCAGCAACACGGTCTTCGGCAGTTTGCCGATGTCCTTCTCGTAGGCGAAATGGCTGCCCAGGTCGATCGAGGAGAGCACCGCGCCATCCAGCATGAACTGGCCGCTCTTGTAGGCCTCCACGGTGACATCGAACTTCTTTTCGACCTTCGCCATGTCGGCCGGGCTCTTGGTGCTGCCACGATGGCAACCGGCCAGAACCAGCAGGCTGCCCAACATCAGCGCAGCGGTGGCGCGGCTCAGCAGCGTGGAAAAACGGGTCATGCGGGTCTCCTGCATCTAGCGATGGCCCGACGGAGTGTAGCGCCGGGCCAGTGGGGTGGCGGACGTCACGGCGACGCCTGCCAACAATCGTTCAGGTACGCGGCAGGGTGACGCCCTGCTGGCCCTGGTATTTGCCGGCGCGATCCTTGTAACTGGTTTCGCACGGCTCGTCGGATTCGAAGAACAGCATCTGCGCCACGCCTTCGTTGGCGTAGATCTTGGCCGGCAGCGGCGTGGTGTTGGAGAACTCCAGCGTCACGTGGCCTTCCCACTCCGGCTCCAGCGGGGTCACATTGACGATGATGCCGCAGCGCGCATAGGTGCTTTTGCCCAGGCACACCACCAGCACGTCGCGCGGGATGCGGAAATACTCCACCGTACGCGCCAGCGCGAACGAGTTGGGCGGGATGATGCACACGTCCGACTCCACGTCCACGAAGCTGTTCGGATCGAACGCCTTCGGGTCGACAATGGTGGAGTTGATGTTGGTGAAAATCTTGAATTCGCGCGCACAGCGCACGTCGTAACCATAGCTGGACGTGCCCCAGGACACGGCACGACTGCCGTCATCGCGACGCTTCATCTGGCCCGGCTCGAACGGCTCGATCATGCCGTGGCCCTCGGCCATGCGGCGAATCCACTTGTCGGACTTGATGCTCACGCGGGCTCCGGTCGGTAGCAGTGCGCCGGACAGGCCGGCCGCAAAGCAGCAAAAATACATGGTCGGGGCATCCCCACGCCAGCCGAGGGGCCACGATCGCCCGCAGGAGCCCGCTCACGGCGATGCTTTTTCGATTTCCGCAAGATAGTGCATCGCCCGCGAGCGGGTTCCTACCGTTCGGGCGGAATGTCGGCCAGGACATCCAGCGCGGCCTGCAATTCCGCGCAGCGGTCCGTGCTGGCCAATACCTGATCTACCGTGCAGCCGGCCCCGGGCAACGCCACGGGCACGGGTGCCGGGACCAGCAAGCACGCCGACATGGTGCGCAGAATCTCGGCCAGCGCCTCCTGCGCGTGCGTCGAGCCGCGCGCCGACGTGTTCAGCAGCAGCACCGGCTTGCCGGGAAACTCCAGGCTGCCGACCAGCCAGTCCAGCAGGTTCTTGAAGGCGCCGGGCACGCCGTGCGCGTATTCGGGGCAGGCGACCAGCAGCGCATCGGCCCGGCCCACCACCTCGCGCAGTACCAATACGGCGGTTGGCAACGGGTCGCGTTCGTCGTCGGGGTTGAACAGCGGCAACGCGGCAAGGCCGTCGTACGGCAACAGTTCCAGCGATGGCGGCGCCAACTGCCGCGCCGCCTCCAGTGCCGCGCGATTGGACGAAACCCGACGCAGGCTGCCGCACAGGCACAGCACGCGCCGGGTCGCCGTCGTCATCCGGCTGGAGTGCCCTGCACCACGATCTTGCCCAGCCCCAGCGACTTGTTGCGTGGCTGGCGCGACAGGCGTCCCGCGGTATTGCGGGCGATATTCCGATAGCGCGCGGCCAGCTCGGAATCCGGCATCGCCACCACGGTCGGGGTACCGCCATCGGCCTGCTCGCGGATGCGGATGTCCAGCGGCAGCGAGCCCAGATAGGCCACGCCGTATTGCTCGGCCATGCGCAGACCACCGCCCTCGCCGAAGATGTGTTCCTCGTGGCCGCAGTTCGAACAGATGTGGGTGGCCATGTTTTCCACGATGCCGAGCACCGGGACCTCGACCTTCTCGAACATCTTCAGCGCCTTGCGCGCGTCCAGCAGGGCGATGTCCTGCGGCGTGGTGACGATCACCGCACCGGCCACCGGCACCTTCTGCGACAGCGTGAGCTGGATGTCGCCGGTGCCTGGCGGCAGGTCGATCACCAGGTAATCGAGCATGTCCCAGCGCGAGTCGGTCAGCAGTTGCATCATGGCCTGGGTGACCATCGGGCCGCGCCAGATCATCGGTGTTTCCTCGTCGACCAGGAAGCCGATCGACATCGCCTGCAGCCCATGTGCCTGCATCGGCGTGATGCTCTTGCCGTCGGGCGATTCCGGCTTGCCGCTGATGCCGAGCATGCGCGGCTGGCTGGGCCCGTAGATGTCCGCATCGAGCACGCCGACCCGGGCGCCTTCGGCCTGCAACGCCAGCGCCAGGTTGACCGCAACCGTGGACTTGCCCACGCCGCCCTTGCCCGAGGCCACCGCGATGATGTTCTTCACGTTCGGCAACGGCCCCAGCGTGCCCTGCACCTTGTGCACGTGGACGCGGCTGGTGATCGACACCGCGGCCGACTCGATCGCCGGATCGGCTTCCAGCGCCTGCTTCGCTTGCGCGGCAAGCGCGTCGACCGCGCCGGCGGCGGGATAGCCCAGCAGCAGGTCGACCGACACCTTCGCGCCGTCCACGCCCACCGCACGCACGGATTCGGCCAGCGGGGCACCGGTGTGTGGATCGGCCAGCCCTTCCAGCACGCGGCGAACCCGCGCTTCGTCTACCTGCGTCATCGTGCTTGCAAACCTTGAACCATGGGGAATCCGCGCATTATGCCAGCCCGCCCCACCACCCCGTCCTGATGCAGGTCAGCCGGCCAAATGACTCGATGGCGCATTGCAGCTTGACGGCCCCGCAAGGTCCCGGCAGGCTCAAACCATACGCTTTCGTACGGGAGGAGGACCCCCACCATGAAGCCGATGTTCCGATTCGCGATCGCTACCAGCCTGTTGCTTGCCGCCGGCAGCGCTTTTGCCGCCAGCGACACCCCGGTCGGCACCTGGAAACAGGTGGACGACGTTTCCGGCAAAGTCACCTCGATCCTGCAGATCACCGATAACCAGGGCCAGCTCGAGGCCAAGGTGCTCAAGGTGCTGAACATGACGCCCGAGCAGATTGCGCGCGACGGCGAACACCCCCGCTGCACCAAGTGCGACGGTGACCGCCACAACCAGCCCATCGAAGGCATGACCATCATGTGGGGCGTCAGCAAGGACGGCGACGTGTGGGACGGCGGCCACATCCTCGACCCCAAGAGCGGCAAGACCTACAAGGTGAAGCTGACCCTTGAGGACGGCGGCCAGAAGCTCGACGTGCACGGTTACATCGGCTTCTCGCTGTTCGGCCGCAGCCAGACCTGGACCCGCCAGGACTGATCCGAAAGCTTTGCATGCACGATGCCCGGGTTGGTTCCAGCCCGGGCATCGTCGTTTCGGGAATGACATGTCCGGTTGACAGCGGCAACGCCAGCCCCGGCGAAACCCGGCTCAGGCGCGCACCACGCCCGCGCGATGCACGCTGGCGCCCTTCGCCACGAAGGCTGCACGCACGACGCGGCCCGCATCATGCTCCACCACCAGGTGCTGTACATCGGTCATGCTGACAATCTGATGGGTGGCCTGGGTGCCCAGCTTGTCGTCGGTAGCCACCACCACGGTTTCGCCGCTGGCCTCGACCATCGCCCGCTTGAACAGCGATTCCTCGCTGTCGAATCCCCACAAGCCGGTTTCCGCCTCGATCGCACACGCGCCCGGAAAGCACAGGTCGGCACGGATGCGTTGCAGCTCGCGCAAGGTCTGTCCGCCGACCGCGCCACCGACGCGCGGATGGATGCGACCACCCAGCAGCAGGATCTCGAAACCCTCGCGGTCGTACAGCGCCAGTGCGATGTCCGGTGCATTGGTGACCACGGTCAGCCGCATCCGCTCGGGCAGCGCGGCGGCAATCGCGGCATTGGTGGAACCGGCATCGATCAGCAGCACCTGGCCCTCGCGCACCAGTTCCACCGCCTTGCGCGCCAGCGCCAGCTTGCGGCCGGCATGTTCGGCATGCCGCTGTTTCAACGGCGCCAACGGCGCCAGCAATGGCAACGCGCCGCCATAGACACGCTTGCACAGCCCCTTGGCGGCCAGTTCGCGCAAGTCACGGCGGATCGAATCCTCCGATGCGCCGAACTCCGCCGCCAGCTCGGCCGCCAGCACGCGCCCATGGCTGCGCAAGCGCTGCAGGATGCGTTGCTGGCGCTCCTGCGGCAACATCTCGATGCCGGGTGCAGGCCTAGCCATCGGCGGAATCCAGCATGCCGGCGCGGCACAGTTCTTCGCGCAAGGTGGCGGCATCGCGAAACTGCAGCGCATGCATGCCCAGCCGCGCCGCCGCCTCGACGTTGCGCGGCGCGTCGTCGATGTAGATCGTGCGCCTGGCATCAAGTTCGAAACGCTGCAACATGCGCCGGAAAATGACCGGGTCGGGTTTGATCAGCCGCTCCTCGCCCGACACCATGATGTCGATGAAGGCATCCATGAACGTGAAGCGCTGGCGTGCCATCGGAAACGTTTCCTGCGACCAGTTGGTCAGCGCGTATAGCGGCACGCCGCGCTCGCGCAATTCGTCGAGGATCGCCACGCTCGGCGCGATCGGGCCGCTCAGCATGTCGTACCAGCGTTCGCGGTAGGCTGCGATCAATCCGGCATGTTGCGGATGGGCGGCACTGAGCTCGGCGATCGCCTCGGCCCATGAACGACCCTCGTCCTGCCGCTCGTTCCAGCGCGACGTGCAGACGTCGGCCAGGAAGCGCTCCATCGCCGCCTCGTCGTCGAACAACTGGCGATACAGGTAGCGCGGATTCCAGTCGACCAGCACGCCGCCGAGATCGAACACCACGGTATCGAAGCGCGTCGCGCTCATGACTTCACCACCCGGGCCGAGGCTGCGGTCAGCAGCAACATGGCGCCCACCGCCGCCAGTGCCAACGGCAGGCTGCTGACATGCGCCACGAAGCCGACCAGCGCCGGGCCGCAAAGCAAACCGGCGTAGCCCAACGTCGTCACGGTGGCGATGGCGATGCCGGGAGAAGTCCCCGGCAGCCGTCCGGCGGCGCCGAACATCACCGGCACGATATTCGCCGCGCCCAGCCCCACCAGCACGAAACCCGCCAGCGACGCCCATGGCCACGCCAGCAGGGTAGCCATCAGGAAGCCCGCCGCCGCGGCACACGCACCGAAGCGCACGGTAAGGACCGGGCCAAAGCGCGCCACGGCACGGTCGCCACTGAGGCGACCCAGCGCCATCGCCACCGAGAACATCGCATAGCCGATGCCGGCCGAGGCCTCGGAAAAACCACGCGAATCACGCAGCAGTACCGCACTCCAGTCCAGCATCGAGCCCTCGGCGAGGAAGCTGATGAAGCACAGAAAACCGAGCAGGAATACCGCGCCGCGCGGCATGCTGAAAGCCGGCCGGTGCGCCGCGCCGGCCACCTCGTCGAGCAGGCTGGACCATTGCGTCAGCACCACCGCAAGCAGCAACAGGGAAACAATCGTAGCGGCCATCGTCATCGAGGCGCCCAGCGCCAGCAACAGGCTCATGCCCGCTGCACCGCCCAGCCCGCCGATGCTGAACAAGCCGTGGAACCCGGACATCAGCGGCCGCGCCGCGCGGCGCTCCACCTCTACCGCGTGCGCGTTCATCGCCACGTCCACCGCGCCCAACGCCGCGCCGAAATAAAGCAGCGCCAACGCCAACGCCAGCGCATGCGGCGCCAGCGTCAGCAACGGCAACGCCACGCAGGTCAGCAAGCCGCCGACCACGATCACCTTGCGGCTGCCGAAATGGTGGGTAAGAAAGCCCACCAGCGGCATCGAGACCATCGAACCGCCGCCGAAGGCCAGCAACACCAGGCCCAGCGTGGCGTCATCCAGACCCAGGCGAGTCTTGACGTAAGGCACCATCGGCGCCCACGCCGATACGCCGATGCCCGCGGCGAGAAATATCAGGCGCGTGGCACGTATCGCCGGCGCGAGGCGTCGCCCCTCTCCCACCGCCATCGCAACGTTGCTTGAAGGCACGGCCGACTCCACGGAATCACTGCGATAAAATGTATATAAACGTGCAAGAACATGCAATAGACCCACCCGCTCAGGCACCGTGTCCGGCGTGAACCCGATCCCGTCGTCCTGGCGATGCCGCCCTCGAATTCCCGCCTGTCCGGCAAAGCCGATGGACGGCCATGTCATAATGCGCAGTCATCATTGAAGACCGCGAACCATGAGCCGCTTACTCGTTACCAACGCCCTGCCCTATGCCAATGGCCCGCTGCACATGGGCCATCTGCTGGGCTACATCCAGGCCGACATCTGGGTGCGCGCGCAACGAATGAGCGGTCACGAGGTGGTCTACGTCTGCGCCGACGATGCGCACGGCACGCCGATCATGCTCGCCGCCGAAAAAGCCGGCATGACGCCCGAGGCTTTCATTGCCGGCATCCGCGAAGGCCACGAGGCCGACTTCGCCGCCTTCGGCGTGGCGTTCGACCACTACCACACCACCCACTCGGACGAGAACCGCGAGCTGGCGACGCTGATCTACACGCGTCTGCGCGATGGTGCCCGGCGCGGCAGCGCGGAAAACCAGAGTTATATCGCCAAACGCAGCATCCAGCAGCTGTTCGATCCGGAAAAACAGATGTTCCTGCCGGACCGCTACATCAAGGGCACCTGCCCGAAGTGCGGCACCGCGGACCAGTACGGCGACAACTGCGAGAACTGCGGCGCCACCTATGCGCCCACCGACCTGATCAACCCGTATTCGGTGGTGTCCGGCGCCACGCCGGTGCTGCGCGACTCGGAGCACTACTTCTTCGAGCTGGGCAAATTCGAATCACTGCTGCGCGACTGGTTCGGCGGCAAGCTCACTGGCGGCAAGCCGGTGGCCAACAGCGGCGTGGTGGCAAAGCTGGCCGAATGGCTGGACGGCGGCCTGAAGGACTGGGACATCTCGCGCGACGCGCCCTACTTCGGCTTCCCCATCCCCGACGCGCCGGGCAAGTTCTTCTACGTCTGGCTGGACGCGCCGGTCGGCTACCTGGCCAGCTTCAAGGCGCTGTGCGACAAGACCGGTCTGAACTTCGACGATTTCCTGGGCGCCGACAGCACGGCCGAGCTGCACCACTTCATCGGCAAGGACATCATCAACTTCCACGGTCTGTTCTGGCCGGCGATGTTGCACGGCGCGCAGTTCCGCACGCCCACGGCCTTGCACGTCAACGGCTACCTGACGGTGAACGGCGCGAAGATGTCCAAGTCGCGCGGCACCTTCATCCAGGCGCGTACCTATCTCGACGCCGGCATCCATCCGGAATTCCTGCGCTACTACTTCGCCACCATGCTCAACGATGCGCCGGTGGATGTAGACCTTGACCTGAAGGCTTTCGAGGAACGCGTCAACTCGCACCTGATCGGCAAGTGGGTGAACATCGCCAGCCGCACTGCCGGCTTCGTGCAGAAATTCTTCGACGGCAAGCTGGCCGACCATTTCGAGGCCGAAGAGGCCGCGTTGTGGCAGCAGTTGCTGGCGCATTACGACGGCATCGAGCAGCTGTATGCCGAGGGCGAATTTGCCGAAACCACGCGTCGTTTTGTCGCCATCGCCGACTTGGTCAACGGCTACATCGCCGCCAAGGCCCCGTGGCTGATGGCCAAGGACGAAGCGCGCCGCGCCGAATTGCAGCAGGTCTGCACGCTGGCGCTGCACGGCTTCCGTCTGCTTGCCGGCCTGCTCAAGCCGGTGCTGCCCGCTACCGTCGCCGCCGCCGAACACTTCCTGGCCGCACCGATTGCCGATTTCGCCGATGCCCGCCGCGAACTGTTCGGCCATGCCGTCAACACGTTCGAGCCACTGCTCGGCCGCATCGATCCCAAGCGCATCGAGGCGATGGTCGAAGCCTCGAAAGAATCGCTCGGTGCGCCCGCTGCCGCACCCGCACCTGCCAAGAAGAAAGCCATGAACGACACCGCCAAGCCCTCCGCTCCGCCCGCAACAGCTGACACCACGACTACCATTTCCATCGACGACTTCGCCAAGCTCGACCTGCGCATCGGCAAGGTCAGCGTCTGCGAATTCGTGGAAGGCTCGGACAAGCTGCTGCGCTTCGAGCTGGATGCCGGTGCACTGGGCACGCGGCAGATCTTCTCCGGCATCCGCGCCGCCTACGAGGAACCTGCGAAGCTGGTGGGCCGCAACGTGGTGTTCATCGCCAACTTGGCCCCGCGCAAGATGCGCTTCGGCCTGTCCGAAGGCATGATCCTGTCCGCCGGTAACGGCGGCAGCGACCTGTTCCTGCTCGACGCCGACCAGGGTGCAACGCCGGGCGCCACCGTTCGCTGAATATCCGTGTCCGCGGCACCAAGGAGGCTGCAGTGAAAATCTGGAAGATTGCGTTCGTGCTGATTGCGTCGGCATCGATCTCGACACTCGCATGGCCGGGCGGCGCCCATGCCACCCCTCTTCCGCAAACCAAGGCACCATCCGCCGATCCGGCCATGGCGCTGGTACAACGCCTCGACACCGCGCACAACCTGGAACGACTGGCCAACCGGGTGGCCGGCAGCACGGTGACGTTCGCCGGATTGGCAAGATCGCACGGAACCGACAACGCGCGGCAGATCGTTGCCGAAGAAATTACCAAGGCACGCCCCGGCTATCAGGCGCAATGGGACCACAATCTGGCCGAGATCTACGCCAGATATTTCAGCACGGAAGAACTTCGCTCGCTGTTGGCCCAAGGCCCGCGCTCACCCTACACATCCAAGCTTGTCTCCACACATGAGGCGATTGCCCTGGATATGCGCAAGGCGTCCAGCGGAATCCTGCAGCAGCTCGTCACCGAGTCACTGACCAATGCAGCCCGGCGCTAGGCGCCGACTGTTCCCATGACGACTCTGGCCGACCGCATCGATGCCATCCTGCCGCAGACGCAGTGCGAGCAGTGCGGTTACCACGGCTGCCGGCCGTATGCGGAAGCGATCGCGCGCGGCGAAGCCGAGATCAACCAATGCCCGCCAGGCGGCGTCGACGGTATCGCGAAGCTGGCTGCGTTGCTTGATCGTCCCGCACTGCCGTTGAACAGCGAACATGGCGTGGAAAAACCGCGCATGCTGGCACGCATCATCGAAGCGGATTGCATCGGCTGCACCAAATGCATCCAGGCTTGCCCGGTCGATGCCATCGTCGGCGCGGCCAAGTTGATGCATACCGTGATCGTCGACGACTGCACCGGTTGCGAACTGTGCGTGCCGGCCTGCCCGGTGGACTGCATCGTGCTGGAGCCGATGCCCATGGAACAGCTCGACCAGGCGCATGCCGATGCGGCGCGCGAACATTTCCGAAAACGCGAAGCGCGGCTGGCACGCGAAGCGGCCGAACGCGAGGCAGAACTGGCCGCGCGCAAGGCGGCGGTGGATGTCGCCGCTGCCAGCAATCCGGTGCTGGCCGCGCTGGCGCGCGCCCGGGCGAAACAGCAGGGCAAGGATCAGTGACCGCAAATTGCCGCACCACTCCCGCCACGTCATGCCAGCGGACGCTGGCATCCAGCGCCTTGGCACCCCGGACATCCGAAAGCCACCGGGTTCCAGCTTTCGCTGGAACGACGGGGCACTTTCCGCAGCATGCACCATGCCCATGAAACGCGCCGACGTGGTCGAGATCTTCACCCGCCTGCGCGAGCTGAACCCGCATCCCACCACCGAACTGGAATACGACACGCCGTTCGAGCTGCTGGTGGCGGTGGTGCTGTCCGCGCAGGCCACCGACGTGGGCGTGAACAAGGCCACGCGCAAGCTCTATCCACTGGCGAACACGCCGCAGGCGATCCTCGCGCTGGGCGAGGACGGGCTGAAGAAGTACATCAACACCATCGGCCTGTTCAACGCCAAGGCGAAGAACGTGATCGCACTGTGCCAAATCCTGGTCGAGCAGCATGAAGGTGAAGTGCCACGCACGCGCGAGGCGCTGGAAGCGCTGCCCGGCGTGGGTCGCAAGACCGCCAATGTGGTGCTCAACACGGCCTTCGGCGAACCCACCATGGCGGTGGACACGCACATCTTCCGCGTCAGCAACCGTACCGGCTTGGCGCCGGGCAAGGACGTGCGCGTGGTCGAGGACAAACTGGTCAAGGTGATACCAGCGGAATTCCGGCAAGACGCGCATCACTGGCTGATCCTGCACGGGCGCTACGTGTGCAAGGCGCGCAAGCCGGACTGCCCGCATTGCGTGATCCGTGACCTGTGCCGCTACAAGGACAAGACCGTCGCCTGAGTGGCATCAGGCCTTGCTTCCTCTCCCCTCCGGGGAGAGGACTGAGGTGAGGGGTGGGTGCTCGCGCTAAGGCCACAAATGCAAGCTGTTCCGTTGAGGCATGCTGCGAGGTTGCCCCTCACCCCGGCCCTCTCCCCGAAGGAGAGAGGGAGAAGAGCTGACCACCCAAAAAAGCAAACGGCGGGCTGATGCCCGCCGTTTTCCGTCCCTGGGTCGAACTCCCTTCGATAAATCGCATGCCCATGCTGCCATGGGTATGTGACGGTTCGGGGGAACCCGTGTGTCAGAACGCGACCTGCCCGTACACGCCGATCTCGTTGGTCTTCAGGTTCTGCACATGCGGCGGCACCGGGGCAGATACCTGGGTGTCGCCCGATTCGTGCTTCCACACCGCTGCCAGCTGGAAGCCCCTGGTCACTGCATACTGCAGGCCGAGGTTGTAGTAGGTGTCCTTGTTCTCCGGAGCCAGCGTCTTGCTCGGCTTGATCTTGTCGTAGCGCGCGAACAGGGTCATGTAGTCGTTCAGTGCCACGCTGCCCCACGCCGAGTAGCCGTCCGTCTTGTCGGACTGCGGCGTCATCACGTTGTTCCAGTTCTTGGCGGTGAAGTATTCCGCGCCGACGCGAAACGCTTTGCTCTTGTAGGCCACCATCAGGTCGCCACGCTGGGCGGTGTGGTCAACGCTGGTGTTTTCCATTTCCTTGCCGCGATCGCCGGTGTAACCACCCAGCGCCACGACCATGCCCTCGATCGGCGAGAAGCCGACGCGGCCTTCGAAATCCACGCCCTTGCTGCGGCTCGGGTTCTTGTAGCCATTGCCGTTCACCGCGGACACGGCATAGTTGAACATGCCGTTCGAGCCCACGCTGCCGAACATGTGCAAGCCCCAATCCGCAGAGTTCGCGTAATGATTGCGATCGGTCACGGTCGGTTCCACGTAGCGGAAGCCGTAGTAATCCTCGACGAACGGAATCCACGGCATGTCGGCCGAACCGATGCGCAGGATCGCCGCCTTGTCGAACGTGCCCTGCACGTAAGCCTTCTTCACGAACAGGTTGGTTTCGCCATCATTGCTGACGTAGTTGAAGTCGGTCGTCAGGTTGGCCGACCAGATGTCGTCGAACTTGTGCGTCACGCTCAGGTAGAAGCGCTTCACATCCAGGCCGATACCGCTGTTGTTGGTCTTGCCGGTGTCGCTGTTCTTCTGGTTGATGTTGGAGAAATCGAAGTACATCTTGCCGCCGACCGTGGTGTTGTCGACCAGCTTGTCCAGGCGATCCAGGCGCTTGCTCAGTTCGGCATCCGGCGCCGGCGCGGCCGCAATCGTCTGCTGTTGCGCCTGCACCTGCTGCACCGCCTGCGCGGTCTGTTGCTGGGTCTGAGCCTGGTTGGCGGACTGCGACTGCAGCTCATCCACCTTCTGCTGCAAGGCCATGATCTCGGCCTTCATCTGTTGCAACTCGCTGGCGCTGGCCGAAGACCGCGCGGTCGACTTGTGATGACGGACCTGGGCCGGCGCGGCGGTGGCCGCAAAGCTGCTCACGCCCAGGCTGACGGCAATCGCCGCCACGAGAATCTTAGAACGCATGGAAATCTCCACTGATGGTAGGAATCACGTCGACCGCCCCCTAATCGATCTTGCTGGCCGGCCATGTCAGGAACGGCAAGCAGGATGTCGTGTCTGGATGACTATTCGATTCAAATCACGTTACGAAATGAAGACAGTCGTCATATCCGTGCCCGGCTCACGCCGCCGACTGGCTGATATGCTTGGCCCATGGACGTACACAACAACAGCATGGCCAACCGCATGGTCGAGCGGTTCCGCGGCTTCCTGCCCGTGGTGGTGGACGTGGAAACCGGCGGTTTCGATGCCGAGCATGACGCGTTGCTGGAAATCGCAGCGGTCACGCTCGACATGGACCCGGACGGCTTCCTGCATCCGCAGCCGGCGATATCGGCACATGTCGAGCCCTTCCCCGGCGCCAACCTCGACCCGCGCGCGCTGGAAGTCACCGGCATCGATCCGTACAACCCGTTGCGCGGCGCCATGAACGAACGCATGGCCATGGAGCGCATTTTCCAGGCGGTGCGCCAGGTGATGCGCGAATACGGTTGCCAGCGGGCGATTCTGGTCGGCCACAACGCCGCCTTCGACCTCGGCTTCGTCAACGCCGCGGTGCGCCGCATCGCGCACAAGCGCAATCCGTTCCACCCCTTCAGCTGCTTCGATACCGCCACGCTGGGCGGCCTCGCCTATGGCCAGACCGTGTTGAGCAAGGCGGCGCAAGCCGCGGGCCTGGAATTCGACACGCGCGAAGCCCATTCGGCGGTGTACGACGCCGAACGCACCGCCGAGCTGTTCTGCGGCATCGTCAACCGCTGGCGCCAGCTGGAAACACGCGAGCACGCCACAACGCCCTGAAATTCGTGCGGATCTCCGTGCGGATCAATGACAGTTCTGCGTGACTGTCATCGTAATGAAACACTCGTCTCACATCCTTGCAATGCACGACGCTTGAAGTAGCGGTACCGGGCACACCGCCCGTCGTCCCTTCCAAGGAGCCAACGTGTCGAAATCAATCCGCTTCACCCCGCGCATGGGCCTGATCGCCGTTGTTGTCGCCATGGCGCTGGGCGGAACCGCCCAGGCTACCGACATCACCGGCGCCGGATCGAGCTTTGTGTATCCGGTCATTTCCAAGTGGTCGGCCAGCTACGCCGAAAAGACCGGCAACCACGTCAACTACCAGTCCATTGGTTCCGGTGGCGGCATTGCGCAGATCAAGGCCGGCACGGTCGATTTCGGCGCTTCCGACATGCCGCTTGACGAGGCCACCCTGGACAAGTTCGGCCTGGGCCAGTTTCCCGACGTGATCGGCGGCATCGTGCCGGCGTTCAACGTCTCCGGCGTCGCCGCCGGCAAGATGGTGCTGGACGGCCCCACCCTGGCGCGCATCTACCTGGGCGAGATCACCAAGTGGAACGATCCGGCCATCGCCGCGCTCAACAAGGGCCTGAAGCTGCCCGACGCGAAGATCACCGTGGTGCATCGTTCGGATGGTTCGGGTACCACCTTCAACTTCAGCGATTACCTGTCCAAGGTCAGCGCCACCTGGAAGTCCAAGGTCGGTGAAGGCACGGCCGTGAAGTGGCCGGTGGGCATCGGCGGCAAGGGCAACGAGGGCGTATCGGCTTACATCAAGCAGATCCCGAACTCGATCGGCTATGTGGAATACGCCTATGCCCTGCAGAACCATATCGGCTATGCGGTGATGAAGAACGCTGCCGGCAAGGTGGTGGAGCCCAAGACCGCCAGCTTCCAGGCCGCTGCCGCTACCGCCGACTGGGCGCACGCGAAGAACTTCAACCTGCTGATGACCAACGCCCCGGGCGCCGAGGCGTGGCCGATCACCGCCACCTCGTGGGTGATCATGTACAAGCAGCCGAAGAACGAGGCCAACTCCAAGGTTGCCCTCGACTTCTTCAAGTGGGCCTACGCCCATGGCCAGCCGCAGGCCAAGGCTCTGGACTACGTCCCGCTGCCCGCGCCGCTGGTGAAGCAGATCGAAGGTTACTGGAAGGCCGAGTTCAAGCTTTGAACATGGCATGAGTAACCGTTCGCGCTGAGCGCAGCTTGCACAGCAAGCGGAGTCGAGGCGACACCTCTTCGACTTCGGTCCCATCCTTGTTCCAAGGACGCGACCTGCGCTCAGGGTGAACGGAATTCGCTGGCACAACCTTCACTCGACATGCAGGCAAATCCCATCGACACCCGCCAACCATCCACCGAACACCGCAGCCGCGCCGACACGCGCCATGACGCGCTGTTCCGCCGCCTGCTGAAAGGTTGCGCGCTACTGGTCCTGGCTGCCCTGCTGGGTGCCGCGCTCTCCACGCTGTGGGGTGGGCGCGAGGTTCTGTTCGGGCAGGGTCTGCACTTTCTCACCAGTTCCGCATGGGATCCGGTCAATGACGACTACGGCGCATGGGCGCCGGTGTTCGGCACCTTGGTTACATCCCTGATCGCCCTGATTCTCGCGGTGCCGACCAGTTTCGGCATCGCCCTGTTTCTCACCGAGATCGCGCCCGCGTGGCTGCGCGGTCCGGTAGCCACCGCCATCGAATTGCTGGCCAGCATCCCGTCGATCATCTACGGCATGTGGGGCCTGTTCGTGTTCGTGCCGTTCATGTCGCGGATCGAGCCGACCCTGAGCGACACGCTCGGCCGCATCCCGCTGATCGGCAAACTGTTCCAGGGCCCGCCGCTGGGCCTGGGCCTGCTGACCGCCGGCATCGTGCTGGCGGTGATGATCCTGCCCTTCATCTGCTCGGTGATGCGCGAAGTGTTCCGCACCGTGCCGACACGCCTGAAGGAATCGTCCTATGCGCTGGGCTCGACCACCTGGGAAGTGGTGTGGGACATCGTGCTGCCGTACACGCGCTCGGCGGTGATCGGCGGCATCTTCCTCGGCCTTGGCCGCGCGCTGGGCGAGACCATGGCGGTGACTTTCGTGCTGGGCAACTCGTACGACATCACCTCGTCGCTGCTGATGCCGGGCACCACGATTTCGTCGGCCATTGCCAATGAATTCAACGAGGCCGTGGGCGTGCATCGCTCGGCGCTGATCGCACTGGGCTTCCTGCTGTTCGTGGTGACCTTCGTGGTGCTGCTGATTGCCCGCCTGATGCTGCGCCAACTGGCCCGCAAGGAGGGTCGCTGATGGCCTCCTCGATCCATACCCGTCGACGCATCATCAACGTCGTGGCCATGCTCCTCAGTGGCTGTGCCACCGCATTGGGGCTGATCTTCCTCGCGTGGATCCTGTGGGTGACGCTGAAGAACGGCATCGGCGCGCTCAGCCCGCGCCTGTTCACCAAAATCACCGCCTATGCCGATGAGGGCGGTCTCTCCAACGCCATCGTCGGCAGCCTGATGATGGACGTGATCGCCCTGCTGATCTGCACACCGATCGGCGTGCTGGCCGGCACCTATCTGGCCGAATACGCCAACCGCTCGAAGCTGGGTGCCACCATCCGCTTCCTCAACGACATCCTGCTGTCGGCCCCCTCCATCGTGCTCGGCCTGTTCGTGTACGTGATCATCGTGGTGCCGATGTCGAACTTCACCCACGGCGCGGTATCGTTCTCCGGTATTGCCGGGGCGGTGGCACTGGCCTTGATCGGCTTGCCGGTAATCGTGCGTACCACCGACGAAATGCTGCAACTGGTCCCCGGTACGCTGCGTGAGGCCGCCCTGTCGCTGGGCATCCCGCAATGGAAAGTGACCGTGCAGGTGCTGATGCGGGCCGCCACGTCCGGCATCGCCACCGGCGTACTGCTGGCACTGGCACGACTGGCCGGCGAAACCGCGCCACTGTTGTTCACCGCCTTCGGCAACAACTTCATGGCGGTGAACCCGCTGGACAAGATGGAAAGTCTGCCGGTAGCCATCTACCAGTACACCAACGATCCCAGCCCGTCACTGCACGCCATTGCCTGGGCCGGCGCATTACTGATCACACTGTTCGTGCTCGCATTGAGCCTGTTGACCCGCCTGCTGTTTGCACGCAAGAAAGGTTCCCCATGAACGAACACGCAGCCAACGATGCCATCGGCATGACCGCCACGGCCGCTGCTCCCGCCCGTACCAAGATCGAGGTGCGCGGACTGGATTTTTTCTACAACGGCTCGCGCGCCCTGCACGGCGTCAGCATGGACATCCCCGAGAAGCAGGTCACTGCCATCATCGGTCCGTCCGGTTGCGGCAAATCCACCTTGCTGCGCGTGTTCAACCGCATCTACGCGATTTACCCGAAGCTGAATGCCACCGGCGAAGTGATGCTGGATGGCGAGAACATCCTTGATCCCGCGTACTCGATGAATCGCCTGCGCAGCAAGGTCGGCATGGTGTTCCAGAAGCCGGTGCCGTTCCCGATGACCATCTTCGAGAACGTCGCCTACGGCATCCGCCACCACGAGAAGCTGGGCAAGGCCGACATGGAGGTTCGCGTGGAGCAGGCGCTGCGCAGCGCCGCGCTGTGGGACGAGGTGAAGGACAAGCTGAAGCGCGATGCGCTCGGCCTCTCCGGCGGTCAGCAGCAGCGCCTGTGCATCGCGCGCGGCATCGCGCTTCGCCCCGAGGTGCTGCTGCTCGACGAACCCACTTCCGCGCTGGACCCGATCGCCACCGGCCGCATCGAACAGCTGGTGGAAGAGCTCAAGCACGACTACACCATCGTCATCGTCACCCACAACATGCAGCAGGCCGCACGCGTCTCCGACCGCACCGCCTTCATGTACATGGGCGAACTGATCGAATTCGACGCCACCGAAAAAATCTTCACCAAGCCGGCGAAAAAGCAGACCGAGGACTACATCACCGGTCGCTTCGGCTGAACAAAACGGCTCCCTCTCCCCTCTGGGGAGAGGGTTGGGGTGAGGGGGCGGGCGCCCTCGACGCATCGTTCCGCCCTCCCCTCTTCCTCCGAAGGTGAGGAAAAACCACGAGGCACACCATGAGCACCAGCAAAGACCACATCATCAAGAGCTACGACGACGAACTGGAACGCCTTACAGGCGAACTGGTGCGCATGGGCGAACTGTCCGTGCGTCAGCTCGAGGCTGCCATCGACGTGGTCGAACGCCGCGACGAACGCGCCGCCCGCCGTGTGGTGGACAACGACGACGCCATCGACCAGCTTGAGCAGGAAATCAGTCACGACGTGGTGCGTTTGCTGGCCTTGCGTGCACCCATGGCTGGCGACCTGCGCAACGTGTTCGCCGCGCTGCGCATCGCCGCCGACATCGAGCGCATCGGCGACTACGCAGCCAACGTGGCCAAGCGCGCGATCCCGTTGTCGATGCTGGCCCCGGTGGCGCCCGCCAATGGCCTGGCCACCCTTGCCGCACTGGCCGTGGACGAAGTCCGCGAAGTGTTGCGCGCCTACCGCAACCGCGATGCCGAGCACGCCCGCCAGGTGTGGGAGAGCGATGCGCGGCTGGACGAAGCCTGGACCGGCTACTTCCGCCAACTGCTCACCTACATGATGGAAGATCCGCGCAACATCACGCCGTGCACGCATCTGCTGTTCATGGCCAAGAACATCGAGCGCATCGGCGACCACGCCACCAACATCGCCGAAAACGTGTGGTTCCAGGTCACCGGCGAACAGTTGGACAAGCAACGCAACAAGCGTGACCTCACCTCCGAGCCGCAGCCCCCGATACCGGGCAAACCGCGCACGTAAGAAGTCACCTTCTCCCAGCCTCACCCTGCATGCAGGGTGAGGTGCAAAACCGGTATCGATGCACGTTTTGCTCCCCTCTTTGCTGCGCAAGAGAGGGCCGGGGAGCGGTGCTTTTCAAGACGCCCCGCCCACCAGTTTCAACCCGACCACGCCCAGCAGGATCAGTCCCACGCAGGCCAGCCGCAACGGCGTAGCGGGGTCGCCAAACAGCACGATCCCCAGGATCACCGCGCCGATGGCACCGATGCCGGTCCAAACCGCATACGCCGTGCCGATCGGCAGCGTCTTTGCAGCCAACGCCAGCAACACCACGCTGACGGCCATCGCCGCCACCGTCGCCACGCCGGGCCAAAGCCGGGAAAAGCCCTCGCTGTATTTCAGGCCGATGGCCCAACCGATTTCGAACAGGCCGGCGAGCACCAGGTAAAGCCATGCCATGACGAAGCTCCTTCGCATCGCGCGCAGGGCCGTCCCCACGAAACGGGAAAAGTGGCGGGTCGTCCCGCCACTCGAAGCACATGGCACGCATGAGCCTGCCGCATGTGACTACGGCAGCCGCTCGCGCTCCATGCGACGCACCTGCACACTGCGCGCGACGCCGAAGATGCCGATAAGCAGCCACGCCACCTGCATCAGAAAGGCCGACCAGTTGAAGCCGCCGAACAGCAGCGACAGCATCACCCCCACCGCGCCGAAGATGTTCATCAGCTGGTACGTCAGTCCGTTGCCATGCAACTTGTGGGCTTGCATCAGAAGGAATGCCAGCAACACCAGCAGCACGCCGATGTAACCGGCCCAGTCGTACCAGAAGAAAGTCATCGCACCGCACTCCGCTGACGCAAGGCCTCGAACAACACGACACCCGTCGCGACGGAAACATTGAGGCTTTCCATCGCACCCGGCATGGGAATCTTTGCCACGAAATCGCAGGTCTCGCGGGTCAACCGGCGCATGCCCTCGCCTTCGCTGCCCAGCACCAGCGCCACCGGTCCCTTCAGGTCGACACCATAGAGCGACTGCTCGGTGTCGCCGGCCAGACCGGTGATCCACACACCGGCCTCCTTCAGCTCGCGCAACGTTCGTGCGAGGTTGGTCACCGCGACCAACGGCACGCGATCCGCGCCACCAGCCGAGGCCCGACGCACCACCGGGGTCAGTCCCACCGCGCGGTCCTTCGGCACGATCACCGCGGTGACCTTGGCCGCCGCGGCACTGCGCAGGCAGGCGCCCAGGTTGTGTGGATCGGTGACGCCATCGAGCACCAGAATCAGGGTAGCGCTGCCATCGCGTTCGAGCAGCGCCGCAAGATCATTCTCGTGCCCCATCGGCGGCGCCTCGTACAACGCCGCCACACCCTGGTGCCGTGCGGCACCGGCCAGCTTTTCCAGTTGCTCGCGCGGACGATGATGCACCGGGATGTTCAGCGCCTTGGCCTGTTCGGCCAGCTCGTGCACGCGCGGATTGCGCTGGCCGTTCTCGACCAGCACTTCGCGCACACGCGTCGCGTCGTTGCTCAGCGCACCTTCGACCGGGTTGATCCCGACGATCCAGCTTTCACTCATGACTTGCCTTTGGGTTTGTTCGGTTTGCGCCCACTGCGTTTCTTCGCAGCGGGTGCGGCGGTTGACGCGGGCGCACGCTTGGCGGAACCGCTCTTGCGCGGTGCGGTGCGGCCGGCGTTGCCTTTCGCGTCCGCGCCTCGTGCCGGCCGTTCGCTGCCACGCGAGGATGCGCGCGGCGGATTATCACCCGATGCAGCCTTGCGTGGGGCCGGCACGGTCACGCTGGTCTCGGCGTCATCCTTGCGACCGAAGGCACGACCGATCGCCTTGGCGGCGCGGCCGAACATGCCCGCCCCCTTTCCAGCCGCTGCGGGCTTCTTCGGCAACGAGTAACGCTCGCCGGCCGCCGCGTAATCGTAGGCCTTGCCGCCGCTCGCCGGCGGCTTGGCATGCGAGCGCGGCGCCACCAGCCGGAAATCGATCTTGCGATCCTCCAGGCTGGCGCGCAGCACCTGCACGCGCACGTGGTCGCCCAGGCGGAACTGGGTGCCGGTACGCTCGCCCTTCAGCAAGTGTCGCTGCGGATCGAAGTGGTAGTAGTCGTTGCTCAACTGGCTGATGTGCACCAGGCCGGACACCCGCGATTCTTCCAGCTCCACGAACAGGCCGAACGAGGTGACGCCGGTGACCACGCCGTCGAACTCCTCGCCCACGTGCTTGGCCATCCAGGCGCACTTGAAGCGTTCGTCCACGTCGCGCTCGGCTTCCTCGGCGCGGCGCTCGCGCTGCGAGCAATGCACCGCCATCGCGGCCATTTCGGCCGGCGTGTACTGGTAACCGGACGGCTTGCCGCCGGTGATCGCATAGCGCAGCGCGCGATGCACCAACAGGTCTGGATAGCGGCGGATCGGCGAAGTGAAATGCGCGTACGCCGACAGCGCCAAACCGAAGTGGCCGCGGTTGTCTGGCTGGTAGGCGGCCATGCTTTGCGCACGCAACAGCACGCTCTGGATCAGCTCGCGCTCGGGACGGTCCTGCACCATGCGCAGCACGTCGGAGAAATCGGCCGGCGTGACTTCGTCCACCGGCGGCATGCGCAACTTGAACTCGCGCAGGAACTGCTGCAGGTCTTCGTACTTTTCCGCAGGCGGCGGCTCATGCGCGCGGAACAGCGCGGGGATCTTCTTCTTTTCCAGGAACAGCGCCGCCTGCACGTTGGCAGCGATCATGCATTCCTCGATCAGCTTGTGCGCGTCGTTGCGCTGGGTGGCGCCCATCGCCTCGACTTCGCCGCGTTGATCAAGGCGGAACTTCACTTCCGGCGTCTCGAAATCGATCGCGCCGCGGCGCTTGCGCTGCGCCGCCATCGCCTTGTACAGCGCATGCAGATTTTCCAACTGCGGCAGCACGTCGGCCACTTCGTGGCGCGCATCGGCATCGTTCAGGCCGACCACCTGCCACACCTTGTCGTAGGTCAGGCGTGCGTGCGAACGCATCACGGCGTCGTAGAACTTCGACTTGACCACGGCGCCTTCGGCATCGACCTGCATGTCGCAAACCATGCACAGCCGCTCCACCTTCGGGTTGAGCGAACAGATGCCGTTGGACAGTGTCTCGGGCAGCATCGGCACCACGAAACCGGGGAAATAGGTGGAGGTGCTGCGTTCGAACGCTTCCTTGTCCAGCGCGCTGCCGACCGGCACGTAATGCGATACGTCGGCGATCGCCACGATCAGCCGCCAGCCACCGCCACGCTTCGGCTCGGCATACACCGCGTCGTCGAAGTCGCGCGCATCGGCGCCGTCGATGGTCACCAGCGGCAGCTTGCGCAGATCCGTGCGGCCCTCGCGCTCGGCGGCGGTGACCTGCGATTCCACCTGTGCCGCGTCGCGCAGCACTTCCGCCGGCCACTCGTGCGGCAGGTCATGGCTGGCAATCGCCATTTCCACCAGCAGCGACGGCTGCAACCGTTCACCCAGCACCGCGCGAATCGCACCGAGCGGACCACGATGCGGCGACGGCGGATCGGTGATCTCCACCACCACGATCTGGCCCGAACGTGCGCCCTGGGTCTGGTCGGGCGGAATCATCACGTCCTGGTGCAGGCGGCGATCGTCCGGCGTCACCAGGGTCACGCCGTTCTCGATCACCACGCGGCCGACCAGCCGCGGCGAGCGCCGCTGCAGCACTTCGACGATGGCGCCTTGCCGGCGACCGCGCCGGTCCACGCCGACCACGCTGGCCAGCACGCGATCGCCATGCAGCACCGTGCGCATCTGCTGCGGTGACAGGTAGAGGTCCTCGCCGCCCTCGTCGGGGCGCAGGAAACCGTAGCCCTCGGCATTCGCCAGCACCACGCCGGGAATCAGGTCGAGCTTCTGCGCCGGGGCATAGCCGCCACGCCGGCCCAGCAACAACTGGCCATCGCGCACCATCGCCGCCAGGCGCTTGTGCAACGCGCCCACGTCGTAGGCGTCGTGCAAGTCCAGCGCTTCGGCAATGCGCGCCTCGGACAGCAATTCGCCGCGTTCCTCAAGCAAGGCGAGGATCGCCTCGCGACTGGGAATCGGCCGCTCGTAACGCTGCGCCTCGCGATCGGCGTGCGGGTCGCGCGAGCCGGCGTTGCCGCCATGGCCCTTGCCACCTTTGCGCGCACGCGGCGCCGGCTTGGGCGACGGCGCCTTCGGGGACGCGGCCCGGGATGTCTTGGCCTTGGCCACGGGTGTCTTGTCCGCGGGCGCCTGCGGCGCGCCGTCTCCGTTGCTGCCTTGCCTGGTTTTTCTGGTCACTTGATTACCTTGTAGGGGGCACCGCATGCAGTGTGACGCGATGTCCGGGAAAATTGTTTGAAGATTATGGTTGACAACCCCCGGGGAGGTGCCTACTCTACGCGGCTCACGCAGACCGGAAACGGGCGGCGTGAACCACTTGCCCAGGTGGCGGAATTGGTAGACGCACTAGCTTCAGGTGCTAGCGGGGGCAACTCCGTGGAGGTTCGAGTCCTCTTCTGGGCACCAATTGTAAACGAAGGCCGCCGCAAGGCGGCCTTCGTTTTTTCCGACAGTTGGCCTGCACTCAGTTGCGACCGTGCGGCACGTCGATCACTTGCCCCCATTCCGGGGCAAAACAGCCACCTCAGGCGACCGCCGGCCCCTTCAGTTCCACTATGTTGCCCTGCGGGTCGTACAGGTAGATCGACGGACCTTCGCCGCGCGCACCATAACGCATGCCCAGCTCGCCGATGCGCACCGCGTGCGCCTTCAGGTGGGCAAGGATCGCCGCCTCGTCGTAATCCTCCACGCGCAGGCACAGGTGATCCATGTTGTGCCCTTCCCGGCCCGGCGCCTTACCGCCGGCGCGGCCCAGCTTGCCGTCGATGCTGACCAGGTCGATCAGCGAGGCGCCGGCACGCAATTGCACCAGGCCGATCTCGTCCTGCCGTCGCTCTTCATGACAACCGAGCACATCGCAATAGAAACGCTGCATGGCCTCGATATCGATGGCGCGCAGGACCACGTGGTCGATTTCACCGATGCGGATCATTTCGTGATGCCTCGTGTCCGGGAATCCATCCGCACGAGCATAACGTGCCAGCGAATGATGCCCGAACCCTGCCGCTAGAATCTGTCGCCTGCCACCGCATCCTGCCACGCCCATGCCATCCGCACCGCTGTACCCTCGCCTCGCCACCGTGGCCATTGCCGGAATGATCGCTGTTGCCGCACCCTCGCAGGCGGCCCCGGGCCAAGCCCACGCCCCGCTGTTCCAGCGAATCACCCTGGCCAGGCCCGGCGATCTTGGCGTGCACACGTATCGCATTCCCGCACTGGCCGTGGCGAAAGACGGCACCCTGCTGGCCAGCTACGACGCGCGTATCGACGCGGCACACGACCTGCCCGGCAACATCGACGTCATGCTGCGCCGCAGCCGCGACATGGGCCGCAGCTGGAGCGCACCGCAACGCGTGGTCCACTACGGCGACGGGATCGGCGCGGGCGACAGCAGCCTGCTGGTCGATCGTGACACCGGCCGCATCTTCCTCTTCTATGCCTACGCTCCGCGCGGCATCGGCTTTGCCACGTCGCAGTCGGGCAATGCCACTGACAGCAGCATCACGCTGCATCCCCGCTACGTGTGGTCGGACGACAACGGCGCCAGTTGGCAGGGTCCGCGCGACCTGACCGCAACCATCAAGTCGCCCACGTGGAAAGGCATGTTTGCCACCTCCGGCCACGGCCTCCAGTTGTTCAACGACCAGGGCGCCAGGGGACGACTGATCCAGCCCTATGTCTTCCGTGGCCCGGACAACCTCAACCACGTTGTCAACATCTACAGCGATGACCATGGCACCAGCTGGAAAACCGGAGCGCCGATCGGCGACAACCTCGATGAGAGCAAGGCGGTAGAACTGGCCGACGGCACGGTGATGGAAAACATGCGCTCGTCCGATCCCCGCGTGCACACGCGCATGCGGGCCCGCTCGCACGACGGCGGCATCCACTTCGGCCCGGTCGTCCCCGAGCCCCAGCTTCCCGACCCGCACAACAACGGCGACATCATTCGCGTTGCGCCGCTGGCCGCGCCCGGCCAGGCCAAGGCCCACTGGCTGCTGTTCAGCAATACGGCCGACCCGCACGAGCGGCGCCGACTCACGCTGCGCCTGTCCTGCAACGACGGCCGGACCTGGGATGCCGGGCGCGTACTCGATGCCGGTGACGCCATGTATTCGGTCATGACGCGGTTGCCCGATGGCAGCTTCGGCATCTTCTATGAGGACGGTGCCGGCAACCTCAGCTTCGCCCGCTTCAACCTGGCCTGGCTTCATCACGGCTGCCACCAGGGATAGCGCGGCGCAACGGCCGCCCAGGCGCCTTATGCCCCTCATTTCGGCCCACGTCCAGACAGGCGGCAACACGGCCTGTGCCCCTGTATAATCAATCCGGTAGATGCATGGTGGGAGAAGCGCGCGAGCCCGGAGGGGCGCGTACGCTGCCGAAGACGTAACGCCCGTAATCGCTCAGGCCCCACACCACCACGCGTAAACACTCTGGAGAGACCGGTTGAATCCGGCGCCGAAGGTGCACGAGGCATGGGTCAGTCACACCGATCCACGCCTCCAAACTCTCAGGCAAAAGGACAGAGGGGCGCCTAGCGTGCGGCATGCACGTGCTTTCGGATGCCCTTTGCCATGAGCCAGAAGACCTCTCCCCCCTCGCTGCGCGACCTGGAAAACCACGGCGCGTTCATCGATCGCCACATCGGCCCCGACGATGCCGAGATCGCCCGGATGCTGCACATCGTCGGCCATGATTCGCTGGAAACGCTGACCGACGCCATCGTGCCCGGCAAGATCAAGTCGCCGGCACCGCTGGCCTTGGCGCCGGCCATGACCGAAGTGGACGCACTGGCCAAGATCCGCGCCATCGCGGACAAGAACCAGGTGTTCAAGAGCTTCATCGGCCAAGGCTACTACGGCACCCATACGCCGAACGTCATCTTGCGCAACATCCTGGAAAACCCGGCGTGGTACACGGCCTACACGCCGTACCAGGCGGAAATCTCGCAGGGCCGCATGGAAGCGCTGATCAACTTCCAGACCATGTGCGCCGACCTCACCGGCATGGAGATCGCCAGCGCCTCGCTGCTGGACGAAGCCACCGCGGCGGCCGAGGCGATGACCCTGGCCAAGCGTTCGGCCAAGGCCAGGGGCAACGTGGTCGTGGTGTCCGGCGATGCGCATCCGCAAACCATCGAGGTCATGCGCACGCGCGCCGAGCCGCTGGGCCTGACGGTCAAGCTGGCCAACTCGGCCGAGGAATGGGACGCCGCGATCGCCGCGGACGACTATTTCGCGGCATTGATCCAGTACCCGGCCAGCAGCGGCTGGCTGATGGACTGGAGCGACGAAGTCGCCAAGATCCACGCCAGGAACGCGCTGGCCATCTTCGCCAGCGACCTGCTGGCGCTGACCCTGCTCAAGTCGCCAGGCGAGATGGGTGCGGACATCGTGATCGGCAATACGCAGCGTTTCGGCGTGCCGTTCGGCTTCGGCGGCCCGCATGCCGCCTTCATGGCCTGCCGCGATGCCTACAAGCGCTCGATGCCGGGCCGCCTGATCGGCGTCTCCATCGACGCCGAGGGCAACAAGGCCTACCGCCTCACCCTGCAGACGCGCGAGCAGCACATCCGCCGCGAGAAAGCCACCAGCAACATCTGCACCGCCCAAGTGCTGCTGGCCGTGATGGCCTCGATGTACGCCGTCTACCACGGCCCGCAGGGCCTGACGCGCATCGCCTCGCGCGTGGCGCGACTCACTGCCATCCTCAAGGCTGGCCTGCAGCAGCTCGGCTTCACCGCCAGCCACCATGAAACCGCATTCGACACGATCAGCCTGAAGACCGGCGATCGCACCGACGCCATCGCCGCCCGCGCGGTGGCGCTGGGCGCCAACCTGCGCAAGGCGTGGGGCGAATACCTGTGCATCTCGCTGGACGAGACCACCACCCGCGCCGACATCGAGCTGCTGTGGCGCATCTTCGGCGGTGATGATGCCACCCTGCCAAGCATCGACGCGCTGGACGCCAGCGCGCCGTCGCTGATCCCGCCGGAACTGCAGCGCACCTCGTCGTTCCTCACCCATCCGGTGTTCAACACCCACCACAGCGAGCACGAGCTGCTGCGCTACCTGCGCGCGCTGGCCGACAAGGACCTGGCGATGGATCGCACGATGATCCCGCTGGGTTCGTGCACCATGAAACTCAACGCCACCGCCGAGATGATACCGGTGACCTGGCCCGAGTTCGGCAACATCCATCCGTTCGCGCCGGCCGCGCAGACGCAGGGCTACCAGGAACTCATCGCCGGGCTGGAAGCGCAGCTGGTGGAAATCACCGGTTACGACGCGGTCAGCCTGCAGCCGAATTCCGGCGCGCAAGGCGAATACGCCGGCCTGCTGGCGATCCGCGCCTGGCACCAGTCGCGCGGCGAAGGCCATCGCGACATCTGCCTGATCCCCGAATCCGCCCACGGCACCAACCCGGCTTCCGCGAATCTGTGCGGCATGAAGGTGGTCGTCACCAAGTGCGACGCCAACGGCAACGTGGATCTGGAAGACATCCGCGTGCAGGCCGAAAAGCATTCGGCGAACCTTGCCGCGATCATGCTCACCTACCCGTCCACCCACGGCGTGTTCGAGGAAGACGTGGTGGCGATCTGCGACATCGTCCACCAGCACGGCGGTCAGGTGTACACCGACGGCGCCAACATGAACGCGCTGGTCGGCGTGGCCAAGCCCGGCAAGTGGGGCTCGGACGTCAGCCACCTCAACCTGCACAAGACCTTCTGCATTCCGCATGGCGGTGGTGGCCCCGGCGTGGGTCCGTGCGCGGTGCGTTCGCACCTGGCGCCGTTCCTGCCGGGCGCGCTCGGCAACGACGGCATCCGCACGCAGGGCACCGGCAACGGCGCGATGGTCAGCGCCGCCACGTTTGGCAGCGCATCGATCCTGCCGATCAGCTGGATGTACATCACCCTGATGGGCCAGCAAGGCCTGCGCAAAGCCACCCAGGTGGCCTTGCTCAACGCCAACTACGTGGCCAAGCGACTGGCACCGCACTATCCCACCCTGTACACCGGCCGCAACGGACTGGTGGCGCACGAGTGCATCCTCGACCTGCGCCCGCTGAAGGACAGCACCGGCATCAGCGCCGAGGACGTGGCCAAGCGCCTGATCGACTTCGGCTTCCACGCGCCCACGCTCAGCTTCCCGGTCGCCGGCACGCTGATGGTCGAACCGACCGAAAGCGAGTCGCAGTTCGAACTGGATCGCTTCATCGACGCGATGATCCAGATCCGCGACGAAATCCGTGCGGTGGAGGAAGGCAAGCTGGACCGCGAAGACAACCCGCTGCACCACGCGCCGCACACCGCCGCCATGGTCAGCGGCACCGAGTGGACGCATGCCTACCCGCGTGAACTGGCCGCCTTCCCGCTCGCCACCTTGCGGCAGCAGAAGTACTGGCCGCCGGTGGCCCGCGTGGACAACGTCTACGGCGACAAGAACATCATGTGCGCCTGCATCCCGGTGGATGCCTACAAGGACGAAGTCGAGGCCTGATCCACGCCTCGGTGCAGATGAAGAAAGGCCCCGCTTGACGGGGCCTTTCTGTCAGTGCTTCACACCAACTCAGCCGCCGTTCTTTTCCAGCCACGCATCCACCGCCGGCAGGCGCTGGTTGCGGATCATCGTGCGGTACTTGATGTTGGCGATGACGGTTTCCGCCGGGCGACGCGCGGTCGGTGCGATGGTGGCCTCGTAGGCCTTGATCTTGCCGATCATCGCCGGGTCGAACGAGCTGCCACCCAGCGCCGGATAGAAGCGGGTGCTGGACGTGGAATCAACCAGCTTGTCCACCTGCGCGCGGTGCGCCATGGCGAAGTCGTAGGCCAGTTCCGGATGGCGCCAGCCCACTCCGCGGATCATCCCGGCGCTGTTGGTGGCACCGGGTTCGGCGGTCAGCGCCAGCGCCAGCGCGCGCTTGCCCAGCGCCTTGTCCTTGGCGATGGAAAGCAGGCCGTACAGGCGATCCTTGATCAGCGGCGTGGTCTCGGCCTTCGCCTGGGCGTGCAACTTGTCCCAGGTGGCTGCGTCGGCGTTCACCGCCACGATCGCGTAGACGGTCTTGCGCAAGGCTGCCGGCAACGCCTTGGGGTTGCTGGTCTGCTCGGCGTAGCGACGACGAACCTCGTTGAGCATGTCCTGGTCACCCAGTTCGGCCAGCGCGCCGATCAGCTGCGTACGCAGCAAGGTGGTGGAAGTGCTTTCGCCAGGCTTCGCATCCCAGCCCACCCGTGCGAACACCGGCTTGAGTTGCTTGACCGCATAGGCGCGGAAGCGGGTCTGACGGACCTTGTCGCCGCGGTAATAGCTGTCCAGCGCGGTCAGGCTGCCGGCCACTTCCGACCAGATGGTCGGGTTGGCATCCGCCGGTATGGCTTTGGCCATGTCGAGGAAATCGGACACCGGCTCCAGGCCGGCCATGCCTTCGGCCCAGGCATCGCTCATCAAGCCGAGCTGGTCGATCGGAGCCAGCTTGTTGAAGTCGCCCTTGAGCTTGGCAAGTTGCGCCGGCGCATACAGGGTGCGGTAGTAGCCGCTCTGCCCCGCATTGACCAGCACCGGGCCGCAACCCGGCAGTTTCATGGTGGCGTGGCCATCCACCAGGGTGCTGGCCTTGGCACTGCCCACCACCTGTGCAATCACCGGCACGTGCCAGTGCAGCGGCTTCTTGTTCGGGCGATCCTTGGTGAATTCACCCTGGGTCAGCTTCACGGTGGTGGCTCCGTCGCTGCACACGACCGAGTCCACCTTGATCAGCGGGACTCCGGGCTGCAGCGTGAAATCGTGTGCCACCTGGGTGATCGGCTTGCCGCCAGCCACGCCGTCCATCGCATGCCACAGGTCGTCGGACACGGTATTGCCGTATGCGTGCGCCTTGATGTAATTGCGCACGCCCTGGCGCCACGCATCGGGGCCGACGTAGGCCTCGAGCATGCGGATCACCGCCTCACCCTTGGAATAGGTGATGGTGTCGAAGGCCTGGCTGGCCTGCTCCACGGTGTCGATCTTCTGCACGATGGGATGGGTGGTGGCCACCGCGTCACGCGACATCGCGCCTTCACGCGTGCCCACGGTATCGAGCACCGTGTTCCATTCCGGATGCCGCAACTCGGTCTCGCGTTCGGCCATCCACGAGGCGAAGCCCTCGTTGAGCCACAGGTTGTCCCACCAGTTCATGGTCACCAGGTCGCCGAACCACTGGTGCGCCATTTCGTGCGCCTCGGTGTTGAACACGTTCATCTTGTCGCCCTGGGTGGAGAACGACGGGTCGAGCAGCATCGCGTACTCGAAGGTGAAGATCGCGCCCCAGTTCTCCATCGCCGAGAAGAACTGACTGCTGCCCGGCGCGGCGATGTTGTCCAGCTTGGGCAGCGGGTACTTCACGCCAAAGTAGTCGTTGTAATCGTGCAGGACTTCACTGGCCGACTTCAGCGCAAATGCCGCCTGCGCGCTCTTGCCCTTCTGCATGATCACGCCGATCTGGGTGCCGTCCGAGGTGGTGGTGGCGCGATCGAAATCGCCCACGCCGAAGAACAGCAGGTAGGTGGACATTTTCGGCGTGGGCTGGAAGGTCACCTTCGCCATGCCGTTGCCGAGTTCGGTCTTCGACGCCACCGGCATGTTGCTGACCGCCATCTCGTCGCTGGGCACGGTCACCGTCAGGTCGAAGGTGGCCTTGTAGGCCGGCTCGTCCCACGAGGGAATGAAGCGGCGCGCATCGGAATTCTCGAACTGGGTGTACAGCGCGCGCCTCTTGCCACTCTTGGTGTCGTAATCGATCGCGAACAGCCCGTTGGGCTGGGTCTCGATCTTGCCGGTGTAGGCCATCGCCAGCTTGTAGCTGCCAGGCGCCACTGACTTGTCGAAGGTGAAGGTGGCCGTCTGGTGCTTCGCGTCCACACTTACCTTGGCGACGAGCGCCTTGCCGTGCGCCGGAGTCAACCGCGCCGAGGCGAACGTCATGTTCAACGCGTTGAGCGTGATGCTGCGGGTGGGCTGCAGCACCCGCACGTCCACCGTGACTTTGCCGTCGAAGCTCAGCTTGTCGGCATGCGGCACGATGGCCACATCATAGTGCGTGGGTCGCACGGTGCGCGGAAGCTGGGTGGTCGTCAGCGAGGCGCCATCGGCGACCGCATGCGCCGGTGCCGCCATCAGGCCACCTGCGGAAAGGGCGAGCGCCAACGCGATCGCGGAAACCAAAGACTTGCGCATATACGACTTCTCCTTGTGTCAAGCAACGACCCGATCTACGGCTGGCAGCCGCACCGGGCAAATAACGAACATGTGGATGCGGATGTCCCGCACAGCTCCAGCACACATGGTGGCGACAAGGGAGCCACCCAGACACCGCCGGAAGTCATGCCTGCACGGCTTGGTTTGCAGCGGATCAGGACCCGTGCGGAAACGGGCAGGCACGACAAGCCCTGGCCAAAATGGAAAAGGCCCCGAACGGGGCCTTTTCGCAGCAACGAACACACGCACCAATCAGGCGAACGGATCGTCCAGACAGATGGTGTCGTCACGGTCGGCGCCGGTGGCGACGATGGCCAGGCGGCAGCCAGACAACTCCTCGACCGCACGCAGATAGGCGCGGGCGGCAGCGGGCAGCTTGTTCCAGTCGCGGATGCCGGCGGTGGACTCTTCCCAGCCCGGGAACTCCAGGTAGACCGGCTTGCACTCGTCCCAGCCGTCCGCATCCAGCGGCGCCAGCTCGCGGCGCTTGCCGCGGTATTCGTAGGCGATACAAACCTTGATGCTGGGCAGGCCGTCGAGCACGTCCAGCTTGGTGAGCGCCAGGCCGTTGATGCCGTTGATCTGCACCGCACGCTTCAGCGCGACCAGGTCGATCCAGCCGCAGCGACGCGGGCGGCCGGTGCTGGCACCGAACTCGTTGCCCTTCTTGCGCAGCAGTTCGCCCATCTCGTCGTTCAGCTCGGTCGGGAACGGACCGCTGCCGACGCGGGTGGCGTAGGCCTTGCAGATGCCCAGCACGTAGTCGATGTCGTGTGCGCCCACGCCGGTGCCGGCCAGCGCGCCGCCCACGGTGGTGTTGGACGAGGTGACATACGGATAGGTGCCGTGGTCGATGTCGAGCAGCGCGCCCTGCGCACCTTCGTACAGGATGTTGCCGCCATCCCTGCGCACGTCGTGCAGGATGGTGGCGACGTCGTCGACCAGCGGCTTGATGTATTCGCCCCAGGCCAGCGCATCCTTCAGCACGGTGTCGTAATCCACCGGCTCGGCCTTCAGCCACTGGGTCAGGATGAAGTTGTAGTACTCCACCGCCGCCTTGATCTTCTCCGGCAACTCGTGCGGATACATCAGGTCGGCGACGCGGATGGAACGGCGGGCGACCTTGTCCTCGTAGGCCGGGCCGATGCCGCGGCCGGTGGTGCCGATGGCCTTGCCGCCGGCCGCGATCTCGCGCGCTTTGTCCACGGCAATGTGGTACGGCATGATCAGCGGCGTGGCCGGGCTGATCTTGACCCGCGAACGCACGTCGACGCCATTGGCTTCCAGCTCGGCAATCTCGTTGATCAACGCCTCAGGCGAGAGCACCACGCCGTTGCCGATCAGGCACAGCGCATCGTCACGCAGGATGCCTGATGGAATCAGGTGCAGCACGGTCTTCTTGCCCTTGATCACCAGCGTGTGGCCGGCGTTGTGACCACCCTGGAAGCGTGCCACCGCGCTGACCCGCTCGGTCAACAGGTCGACGATCTTGCCCTTGCCTTCGTCGCCCCACTGGGCACCGAGAATGACGACTGACTTGCCCATAGCTGCTCTCGCTCATCAATGCGCCCCATCGGGGGGCGCGGAAAGAGGTTCGGCGGGATCGTGCCCCGCCGCAAATTTCAATGCACCAGCCGCAACACCAGCAACCCGGCGACCATCGCCACCGCACCGAATACGCGCAGCGTGCGCGGGTCCAGCTTCAGCGCCTCGCGCACCATGGCCTGCCAGCCACGCGGCGCCGCAAACAACACCAGGCCTTCGATCACCAATACCAGGCAGAACGCGGCAAGCAGGGTGTGCGACATGGCCTGGTGCTCAGTGCCTGGCCGGAGCGGGATTGCTGAAGTAACGCAGGAATTCGGAATCCGGCTTGAGGATCAACACGCCCTTGCCATCGGCAAATGCCTTTTTGTACGCCTGCAGGCTGCGGTAGAAAGCGAAGAACTCCGGATCCTGGCCATACGCCTGCGCATAAATGGCCGCGGCCTGCGCATCGCCCTCGCCACGGATCTTGGCTGCATCGCGATCGGCATCGGCACGGATGATCTGGCCCTGCTTGTCGGCATCGGCCTGGATCGTCTCGGCCAGCTGCTGGCCAGTGGATCGCAGTTCATTGGCCAACTGCAGGCGTTCGGCACGCATGCGCTTGTAGACCGACTCGCTCACCTCGTCCGGCAGGTCGATGCGCTTGATGCGCACGTCGACCACGGCGATGCCCAGGTTCTTGCGGGCAATCGCATCGGTCTGCTTGCGCACGCTGGCGGTGATGTCCTTGCGGCCGCCGCTGATCAGCTCCTGCAACGTGCGCGCATTGAACTCATGTCGCAGCGCGTCCTTGACGATCGGGGTAAGCCGCTGCACGGCCTGCAGCTCGTTGCCGCCCGTGGCACGGTAGTAGGTGGCGTTGTCGGCAATGCGCCACTTCACGTAGAAGTCGACGTTGACGCTCTTCTTCTCGGAAGTGAAGTAGCGCTCCGGCTGCGCATCGAGGGTGAGAATACGGCTGTCCAGATGCACCACCTGCTGCAACAGCGGCAGCTTGAAGTGCAGGCCCGGCTGGTCGCCATTGCGCACGATGCGGCCGAACTGCAGCACCAGCGCGCTCTCGCCCTCGTTCACTACATACATGCTGTTGAAGCCGAGCAGCACCAGCACCACGGCGAAAATTCCGGCGGCGATCTTCATGGCTGTTTCTCCTTGCCGGCGTCATCGCTGGAGGCGCTGGACGGCGCTACCACCGCGCCGGTGGTCGCCGCATCCGGGCCGGAGTTCGGCAGCGCACGGGCCTGTCCAAACGGCAGGTTGATGATGTTGCGACCGCCCGAGCCGTCGATCACCTTGGGATCATTGGCCAGCACCTTCTCCATCGTTTCCAGCCACAACCGGCGACGCGTGACTTCCGGCGCCGCCTTGTACTGCGCCAGTATCAGGTCGAACTGCTCGGTGTCACCCTGCGCGCGGGCAATGCGTGAAGCCTTGTAACCGGCGGCTTCGGCAAGAATGCGTGCAGCATCGCCACGGGCCTGCGGAATCACCTTGCTGGCGTAGGCGCGAGCCTTGTTCTCGGTGCCCTGCTTGTCTTCGCGCGCGGCGTTCACGTCGTCGAAGGCGTCCTTCACTTCCTGCGGCGGCGCCACGTTCTGGAAGCTCACGTCGGTCACCTGCAGGCCGATGTCGTAGCCATTCAGGGTGTGCTGGAGGATGTCGCGGGTCTGCTGTTGCAAGGTGTCACCCGACGGGCTTGCCGCTGCCGGAACAGCCGGTTTGACCACTGTCGTGGCCGCCACGGCAGCTACGCCCGTGGCGGCACTGGCCGCTACCCCTGCCGTCGCGGCGGCCGCGGCAGCAGCACCCGTCGAGGCGTCGGAACCGGTGAGGATGTCGTCCATCGAATGTGAGCCGACCACCGCGCGTACTGCCGCCTCGGCGGCCTCGCGCAAGGTATCTTCCGGATCACGCGTGGAGAACAGGAACTTGCGCGCGTCCGAAACCTGGTACTGCACGTTGAAGTTGACCGAAACGATGTTCTCGTCGCTGGTCAGCATGCGCACCTGGTCGGAAACCGAGCGCACGTTGGTGGTGGCGACCTTGCTGACCGACTCGATCGGCTGCGGCAACTTGAGGTGGAAGCCCGGCGCCAGCGTGCGGGAATAGTGGCCGAAACGCAGCACCACGCCGGACTGGTTGGCACCGATCACCGTATAGCTGCTGAGCAGCAGCCATGCCAGCAGCAGTGCCGCGATGATGGTGAGGATACCCCCCGGACCATTGCCGAACTTGCCAAGGTGCTTGCGCAGATTCTTCAGCGTGGCATCCAGCCCCGGCTTGTTGCCGGAGGGACGGTTGTTCTTGTTCCACGGATCACGCTGCCCGTTGCCGGGTTCGTTCCAGGCCATGGTCAGTCTCCTTGGGGCCGCTGGGAGGCCGGCTGCAACGGCCGGAAAATACTGTGAGCAAATAGGGACATGGTGGCGACGCGTGATGAGACAAGTACGTGCCCGCACCGGGTCGCGCACAAACATCCGCATTCTACCAGAGCTGGCCGGTCCGCTGCCGCATCGGCGGTCTATTCGATCGTGCCGAGCAGATCCCGCAAGGAAGACGCGTCGGCATCGCGACCGCCCGCCAGCGAGGCGATCACGCTGCGCGGCGCATCGATGCGCAATTGCCAGCCGTGTTCGTCCACGACTTCCCCAGCGATGACGCCGGCGGCCTTGAGCTTGGCGTGCAATCGGCCGGCGCTCAGCGGCAAATGCAGCTTGGACTGCATGCGGTCACCGCCCAGCAACTCGCCCAGCGCCTGGCGCAGCAGGTCCAGCCCCTGCCCGGTGCCCGCCGACAGCCATACGGTCCGGGGTCGACCCTCACCGTCCCGATCGATCCGCGGCTGCACCGCCCCCGCCACAGCCGAAGCCACGCTTTCCTGCGGGATGCGGCCATGGATGCTCGCTTCTTGATCCTCGTCGGCAGGAATGTCGGCATGAATCATGTCGATCTTGTTCATGATCCGCAGTTGCGGCAGGTCACCCGCGCCAATCTCCTCCAGCACCTGATCCACCACCCGATGCATGCGATCGCGCTCCTCGTCGGCGGCATCGCTGACATGCAGCAGCAGGTCGGCGTCGCGGGCTTCGGCCAGGGTGCCGCGAAAGGCGGCGACCAGGTCATGGGGAAGATCGCGCACGAAACCCACGGTATCGGCCAATACGGCCGGTCCGCAGTCGAGGTCGTCGAGCTTGCGCACGGTCGGGTCCAGCGTGGCGAACAACTGGTCGGCGGCGTAGACGCCACCGGTGGTCAGTGCATTGAACAGGGTGGATTTGCCGGCGTTGGTGTAACCCACCAGCGCAATGCGCGGCACCGTGTTGCGCAGGCGCGCACGGCGCTGCTGGCCACGCTGGGTCTGCACCTTTTCCAGCCGTTTGGTGAGCATCTTCACGCGCTCGCCAAGCAGGCGGCGGTCGGTTTCCAGCTGGGTTTCGCCGGGACCACGGTTGCCGATGGCGCCACCGCGCTGGGCATCCAGATGGGTCCAGCCACGCACCAGCCGGGTGGCCAGGTGCTTGAGCTGGGCCAGCTCCACTTCCAGCTTGCCTTCGTGCGAACGGGCACGCTGGGCGAAAATGTCGAGAATCAGGCCGGCGCGGTCGACCACGCGTACACCGAGGTGTTTCTCCAGGTTGCGTTCCTGGACCGGACTGAGCAGGTGGTCCACCAGGATCAGGTCGGCCTCCAGCGCGCGTGCCATCTCGGCCACTTCGTCGGCCTTGCCGCTGCCGATGTAGTAACGCGGATTCGGAACATCGACGCGTGCCGCCAGATTGCCCAGCACTTCGGCACCGGCGGACTTCGCCAGCTCGGTGAATTCGGCGGCACGACGCGCGGCGTCGCCCCCTCCGCGGGCATGCGGCAGGACGAGGACGGCGCGTTCGCCTTTCTTTTGTCTATCGAACAGAGCGGATCAACCTTGGCAATCGTACCGACGGATGATAACGCTCAGTCGTCCGCCCCGCTGCTTTCGGGTGAACCTTCGCCACCGCTTTCATGGCCATCGTGGCCATTGCCGACACGCACGTTGCGGCTTGGCACCACGGTGGAGATGGCGTGCTTGTAGACCATCTGGCTCACCTGGTTGCGCAACAGCACGACGAACTGGTCGAACGACTCGACGGTCCCCTGCAACTTGATGCCATTGACCAGGTAAATGGCCACCGGTACGCGTTCGCGGCGCAGCGCGTTGAGAAACGGATCTTGCAATGACTGCCCTTTGGACATTTCTTGTTCTCCCCTGCGGCGGACGGGCCGGAAAAAAGACGCAGCACGTCCCGGCCCAACTCTTTCTTCAGCTCTTTGGAGGAATGTTAACCGTTTTTAAATCGCGTATGTAAGAAAGCCATTATGCGCTGGCGCACAGATCCGTCGAACACCCGACAGGCCCGTCAGATCTCGCCGAAAAACAGCCGTAGCGCGTCGCTGGCGTACCGTTCCGGATCACCGGCGTCCGGGTCCAGCACGCGGGCATCCAGTTCGCTGCGCAACCAGGTGATCTGCCGTTTCGCCAGTTGCCGGGTGGCGAAGATGCCGCGGTCACGCATCTGGGCACGATCGCAACGCCCCTCCAGATACTCCCAGGCCTGGCGGTAGCCGACCGCACGAATGGCCGGCAGGTCGGGATGCAGGTCACCGCGGTGACGCAGCGCAGCCACTTCGTCGAGCAAGCCGTCCGCCAGCATGGTGTCGAAACGGGCCTCGATACGCGCGTGCAAGCTGGTGCGATCGGCCGGCAGCAGGGCCAGTTTGAGTACCCGCCAGGGAAACGGCTCGCCGCTGCCGCCCGACTGCTGTTCGCTCAACGGCACGCCGGTGAGCTCGATCACCTCCAGCGCCCGCTGCAGGCGTTGCTGGTCGCCGGGGCGAATGCGTTGCGCCGCAGGGGGGTCCAGTTCTGCCAGCAGACGGTGCATCGCATCCCACCCGATTTCCGCCGCTTGCGCCGCCAGCCGCCCACGCAACCCGGCGTCGGCCGGCGGCAGATTCGACAAGCCCCGCTGCAAGGCACGGAAATACAGCCCGGTGCCGCCTACCAGCAACGGGACCCTGCCCGCCTCGCCGATACGCTGCATGGCGCCCAATGCGTCGTCACGGAAATCGGCCGCCGAATACGGCTGGCCCGGGTCGCGGATATCCACCAGTGCATGCGGATGGCGCGCCAGCGTGGCCGCGTCCGGCTTGGCCGTACCGATGTCCATTCCCCGGTAGACCAGCGCCGAATCGACACTGACCAGATCCAGCGGGAAGTGCTCGCGCAAGGCGCAAGCCAGTGCGGTCTTGCCCGACGCAGTGGGACCCATCAGGAAAACGGCAAGCGGACGCAGATCGACAGACATCGATGCATTGTAGCGGCGGGAACTGCCGTTCCACGTCAGTCGCACCGTGTGTCGGAAATGTGACAGACGCTGCCCGCGACCCGATGCGGGGCATTCGACCCTGCCCAGTTCACGCATCTGCCGACAAAGTCGCCCCATAACTGGAGTGAGATCACATTTTGGTGACAAGAGCGCGGACCAGGCCGCCACTCGGCCCAAGTGTTGCTTCATTCTCCGTGATACCGCGGTAGCGGTAGCAAGGGGGATCCACCATGATGAGCACGCCAATCTGGAACAAGAACAACCACGGCTTCTGGTTCGCTGTCTGCATCGGAATCAGCGTCGTGTTCGCATTGAGCTACCACCTTCCGCAAAGCCTGATCCACTGACGGCACCACCAGCCTGCCCACGCGGCGTTCTATAATCGGCGTTTCCCCGCCCGCCACGCGGGCCAGCCGATGGAATTCCCATGTCGCAGATGATGAAAGCCCTGGTCAAGCGCAAGCCCGAGCAGGGCATCTGGATGGAAGAGGTGCCGATGCCTCAGGTCGGCCCGAACGAGGTGCTGATCAAGATCGAGAAGACCGCCATTTGCGGTACCGATCTGCACATCTACAAGTGGGACGAGTGGAGCCAGCGCGTCATCAAGCCAGGCCTCACCATCGGCCATGAATTCGTCGGTCGCATCGTCGAGATCGGCCCCGGCGTAACCGGCTACGCCATCGGCGACCGCGTTTCGGCCGAAGGCCACATCGTTTGCGGACATTGCCGCAACTGCCGTGCCGGTCGTCAGCACCTGTGCCCGAACACCGTCGGCATCGGCGTGAACCGCAACGGCGCGTTCGCCGAGTACATGACCATGCCGGCCTCGAACCTGTGGCCGATCCCGGACCAGATCCCGTCCGAGCTGGCGGCCTTCTTTGACCCCTACGGCAACGCCGCGCATTGTGCGCTGGAGTTCAACCTGATCGGGGAGGACGTGCTGATTACCGGCGCCGGCCCGATCGGCATCATTGCCGCCGGCATCGCCAAGCACGTCGGCGCCCGCAACGTGGTGGTCACCGACGTCAACGACTACCGCCTGAAGCTGGCCGCCGAGATGGGTGCCACGCGGGTGGTCAACGTGGCCAACGCCTCGCTCAAGGACGTCATGAAGGACCTGCACATGGAAGGCTTCGACGTCGGCCTGGAAATGAGCGGCAACCCGCGTGCCTTCAACGACATGCTCGACTGCATGTACCACGGCGGCAAGGTGGCCATGCTCGGCATCCAGCCCAAGGGCGCCGGCATCGACTGGGACCGGGTGATCTTCAAGGGCCTCACCCTGCAAGGCATCTACGGCCGCAAGATGTACGAGACCTGGTACAAGATGACCCAGATGGTGCTGACCGGCTTCCCGCTGCAGAAGGCACTGACCCACCAGATCCACATCGACGACTTCCAGAAGGGTTTCGACCTGATGGACGCCGGCCAGTGCGGCAAGGTGGTGTGTTCCTGGTATTGATGTAGCGACTCGACCGTGCCGGGGCTACTTCACGCTTTGGGCTCGTTATAGTCGCAGCTCTGACGTACAGGGGGTGGGGCGGCGGCGGAATTGTTCGCGCCTGAAAGCGCACAAGCTGGTGCAATGGACACTGGGCTATGTCGCCGTGTCCTTCGCCCTGCTTCCGATACTCGATATCGTGGCGGAGCGCTTCGGCTGGTCGCAGACGGCGGTGCGTTGTCTGATCATTGCGATGACCTCTGGACTCTTCGTGACGCTGGTGATCGCGTGGTACCCATGGTGAGCGTGGCGAGCAAGCTGCCCAAGGTACGCGCGGAGGCGAACAAGGCGCTGGTGCCGGACCCGCGCAACGTGGAGGCACTGGTGTATCTCGGCAATGCGGATACGACGGAAGGCAAGAAGGCCGAGGCCGAAACGTATTTCCAGCGCGCGCTGGCGCTCGATCCCAGCAATGCCAACGCACATCTGGATTACGGCAATGTGCTGCCAATGAAACAAACGCTGGCGCAGGAACAGGAAGCGGTGCAGCTCGATCCCGACAGCGCCCCCGCGCAGAACAACCTCGCGGTGGCTGAACTGGACATGGGCGAGTACGCGCAGGCGCTCATCCCTGCGCGGGCGCTGATTCGGCTCGACCCAACCAGCGCGGACAGCGCGATGGGCTTGGCGCTGATTTATTCGCTGCTGCACCGCAACGCCGAGGCGGTGAAAGCCTTCGACCTCGTCCAGCCCAAGACGGAACTCGCCAAGGCGCTGGTCGCCGCGGGCCAGTTGACCTATCAATCGCTGCTCGAACCCAAGCTGCGCGCGCAGGCGCTGGCCGCGGTGGATTCGCTGCGCCGGCGCACCGATCTCGATCCCGGCTCCTTGGGCGACGTGATGCAGCTCGAACTGGCGCTGAGCCAGAATGCCAGCGTGCTGGAACAGTTGCCGAAGAACTGCGCCAGCGCGCCGATCGGCTGCAACGATCTCAGCATCAATCCCGTATATGTGCCGCTACACGGCCAACCACGCTTCCAGACGCTGGTGAAGCAGTACGACACCGTCTCCAAACCCGCCGCCGATTCTGCCGCACCTGCCGCAATGCCCACACCATCACCGTGACGCGTGGCTCCCCTTTGGCACGGAAAAGCATCACCGCTCTCCTTCAACAGTGGTGCATCGGAGTCGGGCCAACTGCCGCAAAGTCATGCTTGCGCAAGCAGGCATGACCTCGTCGTCGAGTTCAGGGCACTACCTTCAACGGGATGGACTTGACTCTCCGCGATACCTGCATGGCAACAAGACGGCCTACCGCGTCCCGGCGCCGCGACACCTGACCGCGGTATCTGCGTAAACTTCCCCTGTCCGGCATGGTTGCCGGACAAGGGGAGGCACCGGCAATGCGTGCCGGTTCACGACGCTCACGGATACCGCCGCATGAACGACCCGCACCCATCGGAAGGCTCCCGCCTGGCAGCGGCGCGCGCCAGGGCGCGGCAACTGTATCGTTCGCACCGCCTGCGCCGAGCCATACTGATCGTCGCCCTCGTGCTGGTCGTGTTCGGCCTGCTTGGCTTCTTCGCCGCACCGCCGATCATCAAGAGCCAGTTGCAGACGCGGCTCACCGCCCTGCTCGACCGCCCGGTCAGCGTGGCCGCCGTGCACCTCAACCCGTTCACCTTGCGGCTGGAACTGGACAAGCTGCACGTCGCCGACCGCGACGGCCACTCGCCGTTTGTCGATGTCGATCAGCTGGTGGTCAACGCGTCATGGACCTCGCTGTTCCGCATGGCGCCGGTGCTGGACGAGCTCTCGCTGCAACATCCGCAACTGCATCTCGCGCGCACCGCGCCGCAGCAGTTCAATTTCTCCGACCTGATCAGGAAATTCGCCGGCTCGCCCGCGAAACCCGACAGCAAACCGGCGCGCTTCGCGCTGTCCAACATCAGCGTGCACGACGGCGACATCGTGTTCGACGATGCGGTGACGCATGCCAGCCACCAGATCGATCATCTCGAACTGGGCATCCCGTTCATCACCAACCTGCCGCACGACACCAATGTGTTCGTGAAGCCCTTGCTGGCGATGACCGTGGACGGCAGTCCGTTGCGCATCGACGGCCAGACCAAGCCGTTCGCGGACAGCCGCGAGTCGGTGATCAGCTTCACGCTGGATCATCTCGACCTGCCCCGCTATCTCGGCTACGTGCCGGCGTCGCTGTCAGTGGTGATCCCGAGCGGGCAGCTGTCCGGCCAGTTGGAACTGCATTTCGTGCAGGCCAAGTCCGGGCCGCAAGTGCGACTGGGCGGACAGCTGACACTGGACGACTTTGCGCTGACCAACCATGACGGTTCGCCGATCCTCGCGCTCGGCCACGCCAGCGCGGTGCTGGACGACGTGGAGCCGCTGCTGTCGCGTTATCACCTCGGTGCGGTGCAGCTGAGCCAGCTGGTGCTGCATTACACGCGCAAGCCCGGCGGTCGCAGCAACTTCGATGCGCTGACCGGCGCCGGCAGCACGGCGGGCAAGTCGACCACAACCGAGCCAGCAACCGCCACCGACCTGAGCATCGCCGCACTTGCGCTGCAGAATGACCGCTTCGATTACACCGACGCCACTGGTCGCAAGCCGGCCACGCTGTCGCTGCAATCCATCAACGGCACACTGCACAACCTGTCCCTGCTGGCTGCGCCGCCAGCCGTGATCAACCTCGCCGCCCGGCTCAACGGTGGCAGCATCGGCCTCGATGGCAAGCTGGACCTGGCGAGCAGCCGATATGCCGGCAAGATTGATCTCAAGGGCGTGGCGCTGGCACCGCTGCTGTCGCTGGCACCACCGCTGTTGAACGCCGAACTGACCAAGGGCACGCTGGACGCCGACGGCCAGTTGCAGGCGGACTGGCGCAAAGCATTCAACCTCGTGTTGCAACCCGCCATCGTGACGATCAACGACCTCGCGCTCAGCCGGCATGGCCGCACGCTGCTGGCATGGAAGTCGTTGCAAGCCGGCATCCGGCACCTGGACCTGGCCAGCAGCACGGCGCAGCTCGACCGCGTCACCGTGCATGGCCTGCAGGTGGAGGCACGACGGTTGCATAACGGCGGCATCGACCTCAGTCATCTGGTCAGGTCGACGCCAGCATCGACTTCGCACAAGTCGGCACCCGCACCGTCCTGGCACTGGAGCATCGCGCACATCGGCGTGGACACCAGCGCGCTGACGCTTACCGATCCGCGCATCAAGGGCCGACGCGGACGTGTCGCGGTCAAGCTCGACAAGCTCAGCGTCGACCATGTCTCGGACAACCTGCACAAGGCGCTTCAGCTCAACCTCGCCGGCGGGATAGGTCGCGGCAGCTTCCGCGTCGACGGTCGCGTGCGGCCGCAACCGCTGGATGCCGAGTTGCGTGTGCATACCACCCGCCTCGACGTGGCCTCACTGCAATCACTCGTTACCGTACCGCTCAACGTGAATCTCACCAGCGCGCTGCTGAGCGCCGATGGCCGGCTGCGCTACCGCGAGCACCAGCCGCAGGCGCTGATCGACTGGCACGGTCGCGTCACCCTGGGCCGCGTGCGGGTGCAGGACAAGCTCAGCGGCGACGATTTCCTGCGTTGGCATTCGCTCAACGCCAGCGGCCTCAACGTGCGCCTGGGCGAGGACATTCCGCACGTAACGGTGGCCGGGCTGGCGCTCAGCGGCTTCTACGCCCGCGTCATCGTCAATACGAACGGACGGCTGAACCTGCAGGACGTGGTGGCCAACCCGGCATCGGCACCGGTTTCGGTCACCCAGGTGCAGAAGGCACCCGCGGCACCCGCTGCGAAGCCACAAGCCGCGCCGGCAACCGCGGCCACGACGGCGGCGCCGGCCGCCGATATCCGGATCGGCCAGATCACCCTCGCGCGCGGCCACCTCAACTACACCGACAATTTCATCAAGCCGAATTACACCGCCAACATCACCCAGCTCGACGGCAAGATCGGCGCCTTCGGCACGGCGGGCGGCCCACCGGCCGATCTGAACCTGCAAGGCCAGCTCGACGACAACGCGCCGGTAGACATCACCGGCACGATCAATCCGCTGGCACCGGTGGCCTTCCTCGACGTGAAGGGCAAGGCCGACGGCGTGGAACTCACCCATCTGTCGCCCTATTCCGGCAAGTACACCGGCTACCCGATTACCAAGGGGCGGCTCACGATGGACGTGCACTACCAGTTGGACAACGGCAAGCTCACCGCGGACAACCACCTCTTCATCGACCAGCTCACCTTCGGCGACCGCATCAATGGCCCCGGCATCAGCCATCTTCCGGTGAAACTGGCGGTGACACTGCTGAAAAACTCGCAGGGTCAGATCGACGTACACGTGCCGGTGTCCGGTTCGCTGGACGATCCGAAGTTCAGCGTGGGCAGCCTTGTCTGGCACGCCTTCGTCAACCTGATCGGCCGCGCCGTCACCTCGCCGTTCCGGTTGCTGTCCTCGGCCATGGGCGGCGGCCAGGACCTGGGCTACGTGGAGTTCGCGCCCGGTTCCGATGTACTCGATGCCGACGCACAATCGCGGCTGGCGCAGGTCGTGAAAATCCTGCAGAAGAAGCCATCGCTGAAGCTGGACATCATCGGCCGCGTCGATCCGAAATTCGACGAACACGGGCTGCGCAAGGTGATGGTGGATGAGCTGGTCCAGCAGGAAGCCGGTCGCGACGTCAATCTCGCGAAGCTCGCTCCGGACACCTACGACAAGTACCTGAAGAAGGCCTACAAGCATGCAAAATTCCCCAAGCCGCGCGACCTGATCGGCCTCACCAAGTCGCAGCCTCCCGAGGTCATGCACAAGCTGCTGGAAACCAACATGCCGGTGAACGCCGATGCATTGCGCCACCTGGCCGAACGGCGCGCCGATGCGGTGCGATCGTGGCTGCACGGCAAGATCGCCGACGAGCGCGTGTTCGTGCTGGCGCCCAAGCTCGACGCCAGCGGCATCACCGACAAGGGCAAGACCACCCGCGTCGACTTCGGCCTGCACTGAAAGTCTTCGGCATCTCCGTTCAGGGAAGGTCTGATCAACGGGCTTTTTGCTCGTCATTCCTGCGAAGGCCGGGATCCAGTGACGGCCACGCTTGCTCAAGCCATACAGTCACAGGATCCCGGCCTTCGCAGGAATGACGAGCAAAATTAGACCTTCCTCACCGTGCGTTGTCACCCCGTTGTATAAGGATATGTACGTCGTGGTTTTTCCATGCGCAGCGTACAAAAAACTCCCGGTACGGGCACGCGGAGGCGCTGCACGGATTCGGAACGCCGGCCATGGTTTTCCGCAACGCTCGAAAGGCCCACAATAGGCATTTCCCCACTGCGGAACACCACCATGAGCTACCCCGGCCAGGCGCGCTACGCCAGCGAACTCGAATCCATCCGCGAGCAGGGCCTGTTCAAGGCCGAGCGCGTGATCGTCTCGCCGCAGTCGGCCGAGATCGAACTGGAAGGCGGCCGCAAGGTGCTGAACTTCTGCGCCAACAACTACCTGGGACTGGCCGACCACCCCGACGTTATCCAGGCCGCCAAGGAAGCGCTGGACACCCACGGCTTCGGCATGGCCAGCGTGCGCTTCATCTGCGGCACGCAAGACCTGCACAAGCAGCTTGAAGCGAAGATCGCGCATTTCTTCGGCACCGACGACACCATCCTCTACGCCGCCTGCTTCGACGCCAACGGCGGCCTGTTCGAGCCGCTGCTGGGCGAAGAGGATGCGGTGATTTCCGACGCGCTGAACCACGCCTCGATCATCGACGGCATTCGCCTGTGCAAGGCCAAGCGCTTCCGTTACGCCAACAGCGACATGGCGGATCTGGAGAAGCAATTGCAGGCCGCCGATGCCGCCGGCGCCCGCACCAAGCTGATCAGCACCGACGGCGCGTTCTCGATGGACGGCTTCATCGCCAAGCTGGACCAGATCACCGCGCTGGCGGCGAAGTACAACGCGCTGGTGCACATCGACGAATGCCACTGCACCGGCTTCCTCGGCGACACCGGCCGCGGCTCGGCCGAGGTCAACGGCGTGATGGACAAGATCGACATCTTCACCGGCACGCTGGGCAAGGCGCTCGGCGGCGCGCTCGGCGGTTTCACCACCGGCCGCACCGAGATCGTCGAAATGCTGCGCCAGCGCTCGCGCCCATACCTGTTCTCCAACTCGCTGCCGCCGCACGTGGTGGCGGCGGCGATCAAGGTCTTCGACATGCTGGAAACCGCCGGCGACCTGCGCACGAAGGTGCAGGAGAACACCCGCTATTTCCGCGAGCAGATGGCCAAGGCCGGCTTCGACATCAAGCCCGGCGTGCACCCGATCGTGCCGGTGATGATCTACGACGCGAAGAAAGCCCAGGCGATGGCTACTGCCCTGCTCGATGAAGGCATCTACGTCACCGGCTTCTTCTACCCCGTGGTCCCGCAGGGACAGGCGCGCATCCGCACCCAGATGAGTGCCGCGCATACGCGTGAACATCTCGACCACGCGATCGCCGCCTTCACCAAGGTGGGCAAACAGCTCGGCGTGATCTGATCGCCCGGCCAGACTACCGGTGATGCCGCTTGCGCGACGTCACCGGGTGGCCAGGGCCTGCACTTCCGCATCATCAAGGTGGCGCCACTGCCCTTTCGGCAAGTCGCCCAGCGCCAGCGACCCGACGCTCACCCGGATCAATCGCAACACCCCGACCTCGTGCGCCGCCAGCAGGCGCCGGATATGCCGGTTGCGCCCTTCGTCCAGCACGACGGCCAGCCAGGCATGCTTGTCGCCATGCCGCAGCAGGCTGACCTGCTTCGCCGCCAGCCGCTCGCCCTGCTCCATCACGCCGGCTTCCAGTCGTTGCAGCAAAGCCGCGTCAGGCACGCAGTCAATCTGTACGTGATAGGTCTTGTCGATGTGGTGACGCGGCTCGGTAAGACCCGCCGCCCAGACGCTGTCGTTGCTGAGCAACAGCAGGCCCTCGCTGGCCCGATCCAGCCGCCCTACCGGGCCCAGCCACGGCAAGTCGGCTTCTTTCAGAAGATCGTAAACCGTGGCGCGGCCCCGCTCGTCACTGGCACTGGTCACGATGCCCCGCGGCTTGTTCAGCGCAATGTAGACACGGGCCCGCGCGCCCACGACCACGCCGTCCAGGGCAATCCGCTGGCGTTCGGCATCCACCGGGCGCTCGGGATCCAGCACGATCCGGTCATCCACGCTCACCCGACCCTCGCGCACGGCTCGCTCCGCCTGGCTACGCGAACACACGCCAAGCTTGCTGAGCACCCGCGCAAGGCCATGGCGAGGAATCGCCAAGGGAGATTTTCCAGCCCCGGAGGGGCGACGGCGAACAGGTGGTGTCATGCGGACAAGCTTATAGGGTGTTCAAAATCTTTCCACGACGGGTGCACAACCACAGGAGCTTGCGGCATGCGACTGGAGCGGCTGCAGCCCCGGATACGCGGATGTGCTCGACGAGATTGACTCACAACCTGGTCAGCGCGAAACACGGTGACAACCATCTGCTCACGCCAACGATGGCCTGGTCAATCTGCTTTTTCCCGTCATTCCTGCGGCTCTCTACGGCCGAAGGGATGACGAGCAAAATCAGGACATCCCCAACGGTCGCCGGGGAAATTCGACGCGCAAAAAAGAAAAACCCGGCACAAGGCCGGGTTTTTCCGTACTGCTTACGGCTTGACCGATTACTGCTGAACCTGCAGCTCGGTGCGGCGGTTCTGGGCGCGGCCCGCGTCGGTGCTGTTGTCACCGATCGGATCGTTCTCGCCGTGACCCACCGGGCCTTCCAGACGGCTGGCGTCGATGCCGTGCGAGGTCAGATAGTTGTACACGATCTGCGCACGACGCTCCGACAGCTTCTGGTTGTAGGCATCGGTACCCTTCGAGTCGGTGTAGCCGGCCACCATCACCTTGACGTTCGGGTAACGGTTCAGCGTATCGACGGCCTGGTCCAGCGTGGCCAGCGAGGCAGAGGTCGGCTCGGCCAGCGACTTGCTGATGTCGGTCTCACCCTTCTTCGGGCGGTCGAACTTGAAGTTCACGCCGCGCAGGTCGATCACCACCTTCTGCGGGCAGCCATCCGGGCCAACGATCGTGCCAGCCGGGGTGTTCGGGCACTTGTCGTCGCAGTTGTTCACGCCATCATGGTCGCCATCCAGCGTGGAGCAATCAGGCGCGGCCGGCGGCGGCGGGGCCACCGGGGCCGGCGCAGCGGCAGGTTCGCCGAAGCGCGAAACGATGCTGAAGCCCAGGATCCAGTCGCCATAGCCGTTCTGGCTCGGCTGGCTCTTGTCGTCCCAGTCGTAGCGGTAGCCGGCTTCCACGCGGAAATCGCTGCTGTCGGTGATGGCCTTGGACAGGCCCGCGCCGATCTGCGCGGCCGGAGCCCAGCCCTTGTCCATCGCATTGTGGTGATTGCTGCCCATCACGGCGGCCATCAGGTACGGGCGCCATGCCGTCCACTCACCGAAATAGTAACGAGCGGCAACACCGTAATTGTTGTTCGACCACTTGCCGCCACCATCGCGACTACGGCTGGTGCGATCGATGAACAGATCGATCGAGGTGTTCGGCGAGATGAAACGACCCACGCCCAGACCATAATAGAACTGGCGGCTATGGGTGTTGCGGTCGGTGTCGTTGTAATAGCCACCCACCGTCGGTGCGATATACCAGCGCCCGTCGTAGCTCGGCGCCATGGTGCTGGCCGCACTGTCGGACGCAGCGGCCGTATCTTGCGCGTGAACGGCACCCACGCCGCCAAGAGCAAGAGCAATCAGAAAATACAGGCCCTTACGTTTCATCAGGTGTCTCCTCGTTTATTGGTTTTTGCGGCTATGCCACGTGCAACGGCAGAAATCTCGCAAAGCTATTCGACCCAAATTGGCGAATAACAATCTTCCTGTTAATGAGTCGCCTTGGGGGGCGTCCGCAGTTTATCAAAAAATAAACAAGCGCACGCACCCCAAAAACTTCCGTTCATACTTGGCTCACCCTGATCTTCAAACCGTGAAGAGTTCGAGAAAGCGGTGAATCGGCATGGCATCCAGCTTGGCTGGATCGGCGGTGGCCGCCAGGATGGCCTGGACCTGATGCGCCGGCAGGTGGCCGCGCATGGCCGCCTCGAACTTCTTCAGCAGCACCGGAATGCCCTCGGCGCGGCGCTTGCGGTGGCCGATCGGGTAATCGATCGAAACCTTTTCGCTGTGGCTGCCGTCCTTGTAGAACACCTGCACCGAATTGCCGATGTAGCGTTTGTCCGGGTCGAAATAGTCCTTGGTGAACTGCGGGTTCTCGACCACGGACATCTTGTCGCGCAGCGCGTCGATGCGCGGATCGGCGGCGATGTCGTCGTTGTAGTCGCTGGCCACCAGCCGGCCGAAGATCAGCGGCACCGCCACCATGTACTGGATGCAGTGGTCACGGTCGGCGTAATTGGCCAGCGGGCCGGTCTTGTCGATGATGCGGCAGCCGGCTTCCTGCGTCTCGATGACGATCTTCTCGATCTGGTCGAGCTTGCCGGCCACCTCGCCGTGCAGCTTCATCGCGCATTCGACGGCCGTCTGCGCGTGGAATTCGGCCGGGTAGCTGATCTTGAACAGCACGTTCTCCATCACGTAGCTGCCGAACGGGCGCTCGAACTCAAACGCGTTGCCCCTGAACGCCACGTCGTAGAAGCCCCAGGTCTTGGCGCTCAGTGCCGACGGGTAGCCCGCCACACCGCGATAGACCGCGTTGATCGCGTGGGTGACGGCGCGGCGGCAGGCGTCGCCGGCGGCCCAGCTCTTGCGCGGCCCGGTGTTCGGCGCGTGGCGGTAGGTGCGCAGCGCGCCGTTATCGATCCAGCTGTGCGACACGGCGGTGGTGATCTGCTCCTTGTCGCCGCCGAGCATGTGCGTGGCCACCGCGGTGGAGGCCAGCCGCACCAGGATCACGTGGTCCTGGCCGACACGGTTGAAGCTGTTCTTCAGCGCGTAGCAGCCCTGGATCTCGTGCGCCTTGATCGCGTAGCCGAGCACGTCGCGCACGGTCAGCGCTTCGCCGCCCTCGTGCGCGGCCTTGCGGCCCAGGTAATCGGCTACGGCCAGGATCGACCCCAGGTTGTCCGACGGGTGGCCCCATTCGGCGGCCAGCCAGGTGTCATTGAAATCCAGCCAGCGGATCTGCGTGCCGATCGCAAACGCGGCCTGCACCGGATCCAGCTCATGGCTGGTACCCGGGACGCGCGCACCGCCCGGCAGGTTGGCGCCCGGCACCAGCGGACCGAGGTGCTTCACGCACTCGGGAAACTTCATCGCCAGCATCGCCGTGCCCAGCGAATCCAGCAGCATGTAGCGCGCGGTGTCGTAGGCTTCCTTCGACTCGATCGTGTAGTCGGCCACGTAGTTGGCGATGTCCACCATCGGCCGGTCGGGATCGGGGCGAACGGCGGAACGGATGTCAGGTGCACTCATGGCATGAGTCTCGCTGCGAGGGGGAAACGCCCATTCTATCCGGGCGATCCCGCTTTCAGCAGTGCTCATGCTTGACCGCCCCGCCCTTGCCGCCGACAATCGACACACTTCATCCCAGAAGGGAGTAGTTCCGGAAGCGCGTTGCATGACGCTTCCGTGCGGCGATCGTCATCACGAGCGACACCTCGCTCCGGGCGCCGCGGCGACATCTGTCGCGAACGAGACTTTTGCGGTGCTGACGGATCGCGCGCGTCCGTCGTCACTGCATTGGCTCGTCGCGCATGGAACCGCCCATGTTTTCCACCGACTTTCTATCCGGCCTGCTCACCATCGTCCTGCTCGATCTGGTGCTGGCAGGCGACAACGCCATCGTCATCGCGCTGGCGGCGCGTAACCTGCCGAAATCACTGCAGACGAAGGCCGTGTTCTGGGGCACGTTCGGCGCCGTGGCAGTGCGTGTCGCACTCACCGCCGTGGTGGTCTACCTGCTGAAGCTTCCCGGCCTGATGCTGGCGGGCGGCATCGTGCTGCTGCCGATCGCGTGGAAGCTGCTGAAACATGACGACACCGCACCCGAAGTAACCGCGGCCAGCGGCTTCTGGGCGGCACTGCGCACCATCATCGTGGCCGACGCGCTGATGGGGCTGGACAACGTGCTGGCCATTGCCGGTGCCTCGAAAGGCCACCTCGGCCTGGTGGTGCTGGGACTGCTGATCAGCGTGCCGCTGGTGGTCTGGGGTTCCACCCTGATTCTGAAGCTGATCAACCGCTTTCCCGCCATCGTGTATATCGGCGCCGCCGCGATCGCGCTTACCTCGGCCCGCATGATCGCCCACGATCACCTGGTCGCCGGCTGGTTCGATGCACACACGTGGGTAGGGTATGTGCTGGATGCGGGGTTGATCGCCGTCATCTGTGGCGGTGGCTGGCTGGTCAATCGGCAAGCGCGACGCCGCGAATGAAGCGATGGGTGATTCCAGGCAAAGTCGATGCGCCGCGGCCACGGGGGACAAATCCACAACCATCCGGCGCACCAGGCTGCGTCGCGCATGGCCGGAAACGCCCCTCCGAGTGGAAGCTGCCGCCGCGGCGCTAGACTGACAGCATGCCGATCTGCCCGAACAAGGTCGCAACGGCGCCACGGGCCAAATGTCTTATCGCCTCTCGTCCCCCAAGGAGTCCCACATGCTGAAGCTCTACTACCTGCCCGGCGCCTGCTCGCTGACCGACCACATCGTGCTCGAATGGACCGGCCAACCCTATGAAGCACATCCGGTGGCACGCGATGAGTTGCGTTCGCCGGCCTTCCTTGCCATCAGCCCCAATGGCCAGGTGCCGGTGCTGGAAGAAGACGGTTGGACGCTGACCGAGAACGTGGCCATCCTCAACTACCTGGCCGACCGCTTTCCCGATGCAAAGCTCGGCGGCGACGGCACTGCGCGCGGTCGCGCCGAGGTGAACCGCTGGCTCGCTTTCGTGAACTCCGATATCCATCCGGCGTTCAAGCCGATCTTCGGGCCGAAAAGCTTCATTGGTGACGAAGCGCAACACGCCGACCTGCAACAGCACGCCCGCACAAAACTGCGCGCGCTGTTCGAGCGGGCCAACAACCAACTGGCCGGACGCGACTGGCTCACCGGCAGCCGCTCGATCGCCGATCCGTACCTGTTCGTGGTGCTGCGCTGGGCCAAGGCGAAGGGCGTGGACCTGCACGGCCTGGATCATCTTGCAGCCTTCAGCCAGCGCATGCATGAAGACGCCGGCGTACAGGCTGCCATGCGCGCGGAAGGCATCTGACGCCCGTCGTCCCTGGCATGAAACGCAAAAAGGGCGCCCGACGGCGCCCTCTTTGCGTACAGATTGCCGACCAGACTCAGCGCTTGTCGATTGGCACGTAGACCTGGTCTTCCGGACCGGTGTAGTTCGCGCTGGGGCGGATGATCTTGCCGTCCTGGCGCTGCTCGATCACGTGCGCGCTCCAGCCTGACGTACGCGCGATCACGAACAGCGGCGTGAACATGGCCGTCGGCACGCCCATCATGTGGTACGCGCTGGCCGAGAACCAGTCGAGGTTCGGGAACATCTTCTTGACCTCGCCCATCAC